>DAIQBQ010000274.1:0-4463 GCA_036781065.1 Actinomycetota bacterium | reverse complement strand
TAACCTGGTAAGGCCCGTGGTAGACGACCACGTTGATAGGCCGGAGGTGTAAGCACAGCAATGTGTTCAGCCGACCGGTACTAATCGGCCGAGGGCTTGGGACAACCTTGCCCGTGCTCGCTATGGAAGTCTCACAGGGGCGGCGGCCGCGTGCCGCGCCACTCAGTGAGCAAGGTTTCCGGTGGCCATAGCGGCGGAGTCACACCCGTTCCCATCCCGAACACGGAAGTTAAGCCCGCCAGCGCCGATGGTACTTGGGGGGTAGCCCCCTGGGAGAGTAGGACGTCGCCGGAATCTTTCGCAGTAACGGCCCCGCCGCCGCCGGCGGGGCCGTTGCGCGCCCGGAGATGAGCGAAGTTTAAGCGCCGGTATCATGTCGGCATGGCCCCTCCCTCCCGTCCACCCCGGCGGGCGCGGGGCTCGGGTACCCAGGCGAGGCGTGCCTGGCAGGACCGCCGCGGCGCCGGCCGTGGCGATGACGGGCGCGGTGGCGCGGGACGGGACCGTTTAGGAACGAGAGCTGACCGCACGCAGGGAGCGAGTAGGGGATCCGGTAACGACCTGCGGCCTTCGCATGCCAAGGCGTCGCCTTCACGGGGGAGGTTTGCGCCGCCCGTGCGGGGACGTCGACCGCTGCCAAAGCAGGCCAACCAGGCGGGGCGGCCTGCCGGCGCCGGCAGGCCTACCGGCGGTCGACACGACGGCACCCGGACCGGCGTCCCCGGTCGGGGCGGCCGGCAGGGCGAATCCTCGAATCGCATGGGCGCGAGACGGACCGTCCCCGGCGAGCGGCGCTGGGGCAGTGTGGCGCGCCGGGGGGCGCGCCAGGTCCGCCAGCCCGGCGAATCCGGACCGGGTTCTGCCTCCGAGGCGTGGCGCCAGGCCATGGACAAGGCCGGGTCAGGGGGAGCGGGCCCCGTCACCCGCCGATGGGAACCGGACGAGGTTTGGGTCGAACATGACGCCGGGGACCGTGAGGGCGAAGATAGGGCTACCGAGGACGGTGGCGCCCAAACCCGTGATCGAGCTGGTCGAGCCCTGGCTCCGGGGCGACCCGAAGGCCGGGGCGCCCAGATGGGCTCGGGGGGCATGCGGGGCCACCGGTTCAACGTGCCCAGGCCCGTGGTCGACGAGCTGGAATCGTCGGCCGGCGTCGAGCGGGGCTCCAAGCTGGCCTCCCGCCTGGCCGAGGCCTCCCACGCCTACGATCACGATCGTTACCAAGACGCCCGGCGGGTGCTACGTACCCTGGCCGCCGAGGTACCGAACGCGCCGGCGGTACGTGAGCTGGCGGGCCTGGCCCTCTACCGCATGGGCCGGTGGGCCGCCGCCGCCAAGGAGCTCGAGGTGTACCGCCAGCTCTCCGGCTCCTACGACCAGCATCCGGTCCTGGCTGATTGTTACCGCGCCCTGCGCCGGTTCAAGGCGGCGGAGAAGCTGTGGGACGAGCTGCGCCAGGCGTCGCCCAATGCGGAACTGGTAGCCGAGGGGCGCATAGTGGCGGCCGGGTGCCGGGCCGATCGAGGCGACCTCGGAGCCGCCATCGCGTTGCTCGAGCGGGCCGACCGACACCTCCGTCGCCCCGAAAATCATCACCTGCGGCAGTGGTACGTCCTCGCCGACCTCCACGAGCGGGCGGGTGACCTACCCCGGGCCCGAGACCTCTTCGGCCGCATAATCGCCACCGACCCCGGCGCCTACGACTCCCGCCAGCGCCTGCGCGCCCTGAAGTAGCGGCCGGGCCACCCTGCCACGCAACAGCTGTCCTCCCGCCCGCACCCGGGTCTCGAAAGTCACCAGCAGGGCTGGGCCGGGCCGCATTCCTGTCACAGTCCCGTCATAGAGTGCCTTCCGTCGCCGCTCGCGCGGCGACGACCTCGCCGGCGTTCCGGCCTCCCGCTTACCGAGCGACCCGCCGGCTGCCCCGCAGCCGCCGCTGCACCGAGGAGGACACGTGATCAACCTGGTGGCTATCGAGGGACGGCTGGCGCGCCCTGCCGAGCAGAGACTGCTGCCGTCCGGCACACGGCTGTTGGCATTGGAGGTGACCGTGCCCAGGGCCGAGGGCAGGGCGGAGACGGTGCCTGTGGCCTGGTTCGACGCCCCGGCATCGGCGGCGGCGTGGGGCGCCGACCGGGAGGTCTTGGTGATGGGGCGAGTCAGGCGACGCTTCTTCCGGGCCGGGGGGGTCATCCAGAGCCGGACCGAGGTGGTCGCGGATGCCGTGTTGGCGGCGTCGGCCCGCCAACGGGTGCGTCGGGCCCTGATCGCCGCCGCCCACTCGCTCGAGGCGGCGGCCGAGGAGTGACGCCGTCTGGCCGTGACTAACCTGTCGCGACCAACTCCTCCAAGAAGACGGCGACGCCCTCCTCGCTGTTGGCAGGAAGCACCCGGTCCACCATTGCCAGCACGGAGGGGATGGCGTTGGCGGGCGCCATAGCCGTGCCGGCCCAGGCGAGCACGGAAAGATCATTGTGGTTGTCGCCAATTGCAACCACTTCGGTCACCGAAACCCCGAGCCGGTCGCAGACCCGCTCGAGGGCATATGCCTTCGTGACCCCCAGGGCGGCGATGTCAACCCAATCGAGGCCGGAGGTGGTGACATGAGCCTCATCCGCCATGTGGGCGGCCAGGACCCCGATCAGGTCGCTCGCCGACCAGCCCGGCCGGCGAGCGATCAGCTTGACGCAGCCCGCTACCGTCGTCGAAAGGATGTCGGGCACTGTGACGACCCGATCAGCCCACCCCGTTGGCGGGTCGAAAAAGCCGTCCTCGTGGTAAAACCCGTCCAAGCCGTCCGTTGCCAGAATGATCCCGGGCACAACCCGGCGTAGGTCGGCAACGAGGCGGGCAGCCACCTCGGCTGCGATCAGCTCGATCTCGAGCAACTCGTGGTCGTCTACATCGACGAGGACCGCGCCGTTTGAACAAATCCCCAGAGGGCCGAGCTCGGTTCCCTCGATCACCGGCCACAGTGCCTGGGGCGGCCGCCCGGTCACGGGAACTACGGCGATTCCGGCGCGGCGCGCAGCGCACAGTGCCGCGCGGGTCCGCGTGGGGATGCGCGAGGACGGGTCGAGCAGCGTGCCGTCGAGGTCGGTGGCCACGAGCTTGGTGGTTGCTCTCACCCGGGTCACGGTAGTGAGGCAACCCCAGGGCCGAACGCGCCGAAGCGGGGACGCCGTGGGCGTCCCCGCTTCGACAGCCCGATGTCTAGAAAGCGCCGCCGAAGCCGCCGCCGCTTCCTCCCGAGCCGAAATTGTTCGAGCCGCCCGCGGAGTTGCCGCCAGAACCCCCGATGATGCCACCCTTCTCCAGCTGGGGAATGAGTGCCTTGATCTGGTTGACCGGGATGGCGAAACCGATATTTTGGGCAGTGTTGTTGTTCGAGCTGGCTGCGGCCGCTGTAGTCATGCCCACGACCTGGCCGGCTGCGTTGACCAGCGGTCCGCCGCTGTCGCCCGAGCTGATCGGAGCGTCGGTCTGGATCATGCCGGTCAACTGGTCTGTGGTCGTGTCGACCTGGCGGTTGAGCCCGGAGACTATTCCTTGACCGACGGTGAAGCCTCCGGTCGGGGCGGTCAGATCAAGGGCATTGCCAATGGCCAGCACAGCGTCACCCACCGCCACCTGCGAAGAGTCCCCGAGGCTGACCGTGGGCAGGTTGCTGACGCCTTGGATCTGGATGAGAGCGACGTCGGCGGTCGGGTCGGTCCCCACCAAGGTGGCCGGGTGAGTCGCCGTCTGACCGTTGAAGGTGACCGTGATCGTGCTGGCGCCGGTTATTACGTGGTTGTTGGTCAGGACCAGCCCACTCGAGTTCAAAATCATGCCCGTGCCCGCATCCGAGGTCGTCTGCTGGCCACCGAAAGGGTTGAGACCGTTTCCGAAGAACGGTGAGGTGTCGGAGGTGGACCCGGTGGCGTGGATGTCGACCAGGGCGGGATCGAGCCTGGCGACCAGGCTGGCCACATCGACCGAAGCGGCGACGTTGGACCCGGTCGAGCGGGGGATGATGACGGTCGACGCACGGCTCGGCGCTGCGGAGTTGCTGGACCGCCCGCTCAAATAGCCGGTGGCCCCGCCGGCGGCGGCTCCGAGGACCAAGGCGGCGGCCACCAGGGCCGCCCCCACGCCGTGCCGGCCCCTGCCGCCGGACGCGCGAGGCCCGGAGTTACCACGGGGTCCGGTTTCCGGCTCGAAGGGCCCCTCGGGCCCGGTTTCCCGCTCGAAGGGTCCCTCGGGCCCGGTTCCGGGTCCGGGTCGCGCCCACGGCCCGGTCGGTGGACTCCAGCCTCCCTGGCCGAGCGGGGCGGCGGGTACCGCCTGACCTGGCGCCGGCGGGGTCGGGGCGGTAATCGGCGGCGGGGGCCAGCCGCGGGGGCCCTGTGGCAGCTGAGAGGTAGCAGGGCCCGAGGGCGCCGAGCCGAACGGCTCGTCGCCGGTTGGGGTGCCGCCGGATG
>DAIQBQ010000273.1:0-4472 GCA_036781065.1 Actinomycetota bacterium | reverse complement strand
GCAGAGGGACGTTGGGCCCCTACGCCCGGTCATGTGCGGAACGCCCGGCTAGCGCTCCTTCTCGAATAAATTGCCTGGATCCCCCGAATTTCCGAGGGTCTAGGTAGATCGGGCCCCCCCGGTCGCTGGTTTTCTGCCCGCGCGGGCTCCCCCATCGTCCTCGCCGCGGCCCTTCCATGGCGGGCCAGATGGCCCTCCCAAACGGCGCGAGCCGGGCCGATAAGACCTTGTGATGAGTTGATTTCACCAGGTCGGGGGTGAGGTCCGATGGGTCCGTATACCGAAGAGCCGGCCGTCCCCTGCCCCGAGTGCAATGTCCCGGCGCGGATCGTCGCTCACGACGCCGCCCCGTTCCGGATCGTCGACGCCCTGAACTCCGGTGGCGCCGTCGTCGTCTACGAAGCCGTCGAGCTGCTGGAGATCCTCACCCTGATCTGCGCCGCCGGGCACCGGGTGACCGGCCCGGCCGAGGCGGTGCTCCGCGAGCTCCCGACGGCCCGCCGGGAGTCGGCCCCGCGCTGACCCTCCCCAGTTCTATGCTCAGGGCCGTGCAGCCGGCGTCCCGGCGGTGCTCCGGCGGGTGCTCCGGCGCCGCCGCGACGGAGACCAGCCAGTAGACTCGACCCGGTGAAGGCCGCCCGGGCGCCGCTTGCGGCGCTCCTCCTGACCGTGGTTGCCTTCGGGGCGGGGTGCGCCAAGAAGCCCGCCGCCCCAGCCAACCAGGTCCCGCTGACACCGTCGCCCACCGGCCCGTCGACCCCAGCGACGCCGGGGCCGACCGCCAGCCCGGGAGCGTCTTCGGCCACCGCCGCGGTCGCTGGCGTCACCCCGGGCCACGGCACCCCCGCCGCCGCCTACGCCGGGTACCTCGACGCCGCCACTCAGGGCCAGGTGGCGACTGAGTGCAGCTACGTCCTGCCCAGCCAGCAGCCCTCGTGCCCGCAGACAATGAACGAGAACACGGTGACCATCCAGGGCCCGCCGATCACGATCGGCACCGTCGACATCGTGGGCAACCAGGCCCTCCTGGTGCCGGTGGGCACGGTATGCGTCGATGGCACCTGCCTTCCGAACTCGGACCCCAGCACCGGCATCCCCACGAGCCCCGCCGGCTTCACGCACGCCTATGACCTGGCGACCCAGACCGAGACGGACCCGACGGCGGGCCTGGGCGAGGTCAACGGGCAGTGGTACCTGGACCTCGGGGGGGCGGAGCCGAGCAACCCGGTGGTCTAGTGTCAGCGAGCGATCCTCATACCGCTTCCGGAGCTTTTGTGTGCAAAAACCCATGTATATGACCATTATTTACACACAAAAGCGCGTAGCGACGGGAACCGGCGGACTAGCGGAGCCAGGAGCGCCTGCCCAGCAGGGCTCAGCGCTGCGACTTCAGCCAGCCGTACCAGGAGTCCAGCCCGTCGCCGCGGGTCGCTGAGACCGAGATCACCTCGAGCTTCGGGTTGATCTGCCGGGCGTAGCTGACGCACTGGTCGACATCGAACGTGACGTAGGGCAACAGGTCGACTTTGTTCACCACCATCAGCGTCGCCGCCCGGAACATCTGCGGGTACTTGAGCGGCTTGTCGTGGCCCTCGGTCACCGACATGATCACGATCTTGGCCCGCTCCCCCAGGTCGAACAGCGCCGGGCACACCAGGTTGCCGACGTTCTCGATCAACACCACGGACTGCTCCGCCGGGTCGAGGGTCCTGAGGCCCCGGGCGACCATCCCAGCGTCGAGGTGGCACCCGGCCCCGGTATTGATCTGGATCACCCGCGCCCCGGCCGACTTGATCCGGTCGGCGTCGAGCAGCGTCTCCTGATCCCCCTCGACCACGCAGAGCTCCATCTCGGAAGACAGGTCGCGGATGGTGCGCTCCAGCAGCGTGGTCTTGCCCGAACCTGGCGAGCTCATCAGGTTGACCGCCAGGATGCGCCGGCCGGCGAAGAACTGCCGGTTGGCATCGGCCAGTGCATCGTTCTTGGCCAGGATCGGCTCCTCCAGCACAAGGGTCTGGGTCGTGGGCCCGGCGCGCACGTGGTCGTGGGGCTGCCCGTGATCGTGATCGTGGGGGTGACCGTGACCCTGGTCGTGACCCTGGTCGTGGTCGTGGTCGTGGTCATGACCGTGGCTGTGCGCCACCGGCCCCAGGTCGGTGACCGTCACCTCGTCGCTCGAGCAGCCGCAGGTCGTGCACATGTCAGACCGCCACCTCCACTTCCTTGATCCTCAGATCCTCGCCGGCCAGGATCTCCAGGTCGGCGCTGCCGCACGGGCACAGGGCGATCATGTCGACGAGCTCCACCTCGTTGGTGCAGGTGCGGCAGTACGCCTTGCCCGGCACATCGATGATCTCCAGGTTCGCCCCCTCCAGCGGGGTCCCCTCGGTGCACAGCTCAAAGTAGAAGTACACCGACTCGGCGACGACGCCGGAGAGCTTCCCGACCGCCAGCGTAACCCGCTCTACCTTGCGGTCGCCGACCTTGGCGCTTACCGCGGCGATCACGCTCTCGGTGATGGCGAGCTCGTGCACATCAGCCCCCAAACTTCGGGGGCCGCGCCCCCCGGTTCATCGACCACGTCACCCCGCCGAGCCGGCCTTCCTCAACCTCTTCCGGCCCCCGGTCGCGGTAGCCGGCGGCCAGCATGGCGGATGGATCGAGCCCGCAGTTGAGCGCCAGGCATGGCTGCCGGAAGGCGCAGCTGGCACAGTGCTCCTCGGTGGGGTTGGGGTAGAGGGACAGGTCGGTCCCGGTCATCTCCAGGGCCTCAGCGGCGACCTGGAACCCGCATGCGTCCAGCTCCGCCCGGCGCCGGGTGATGCGGGTGCGCCGGAAGGACTCGCCACCGGTTACCTGCATGCGGTCCTCCGGGACGTGGGCGGCCTCCAGGTACATGCGCCGGCGGCCGGTGATCAGGGTCGGGGCGCCGGTCCCGACCTCCCCGCCGGCGGCCGGCCCGGGTCCGGCCGGGGCGCCCCCCTCGGGGTCGAGGCGCAGCTCGTTGTAGATCGTGCCGGCGATCTTCATGCCGTAGTAGAAGATCTCCCAGGCCCAGCCCGCCGCGATGCCGCGCTCGTCGAGGAGCAGCTGGTCGGCGTCTTCCCAGGCGCCCTCGACCACCCGGTGGTCCATGATCCAGTAGGCGTCGAAGGCGTCGACCACCAGCGCGTCGATGCGGCCCTGGTAGTGGATCGGCCCCCGCGGCCCGACCAGGTCGAGGCCGGCGGTCCCGGGGTCCGGGACGTTGGCGTCGAAGTCGGCCTCGACCCGCACCGGCGAGAAGGCGTCCTGGCTGGGCGCCCACTCGAAGTAGCGGCGGAGGAGCCGCTCGCCCCGCTCGAAGGCCGCCTGCCAGGAAGCCTCGTCCTCGGGACTCAGCGCGCTGGCGCTGGCGAACCGGTCCCGCTGCCGGATCATCGCCTTCTGGTAGCCCTGCATCGTCAGCGGCAGCACGATCGCCCGTGGCCACTCCCACATGCCCGGGAAGTACCACAGCGCCAGCGCATCGTGGATCGCCCGGTCGAGGTCGCACGGCCGGTCGGGGGCGACGGGTTCGAGGTTCTGGCGCGAGCGGGAGCTGAAGTCCCAGGCGCGGCGGCACCGCTTGAACTGGGTACGCTCGGTCTCCCGGATGATCTCGTTCAGGGCAGGCTCGGCTCCGTGCGCGTTCTTGAAGTCAGTGCGAGTGGGGCCACGGATCGTCGAGCGACCACCGGCACCGGTCCGCCCCGCCGGTCATCGACTCGAGCTCGGCGAGCAGGTCGTCGAAGAAGGCCGGCAGCTCCTCGGGAACGTCGAGCGGCCAGCGGCCGGAGTAGTACATCCAGGCGTCGGGGAAGCCCCCGTCCGGGGAGTCCACCGACTCGCCCGGGTTGGTGCGGGTCCACCGGTATTCGTCGCCCCGGCGCTCGATATAGATCAGCTCGCCGGCCTCCGGTCGAGCTGCGACGATCGCTTGCTCCAACTCGGCTCGGTTCATGTCTGACCGTCCTCGGAGCGTCCGCCCCCACCCCTCTCAGCAGTCACCCTACACCCTGCCAGCGCAGGCCACGAGCCCCGCTAGCGGACCTCCCGGAGCTGGAGCGCGACCCCGTTCCCGGTGGCGAACGGGCCGCCCCGCTGCGCCCAGTTCACCCGGCCCAGTGCGGCGATCCCCTCCTCGGTGCCGGTGACGCTGGTCAGCACGCCGGCGGCGGTGCCGCCGACCGTCACCGCGTCGCCGGGCGACACCGGCTCGGCGGCCGACAGCGCCACGACGGCGATCCGGAGCGGGGTGTCTTTGGCCCGGGCGTTGACCGCGTCACGGCCGCGGAAGGCGGGCTTGGTGAGATCGACGGCGGGCTCGAAGCCGACCTCGGTCGGCCAGTCCCCCACCAGCGCGTCGACACCCAGGCGGGCGAAGTGGTCCTTCGCCCGGCCGTCCGGCGAGAGGATCTCCAGGGAGCCGGCCGTGCCGAATATGCCGAACC
>DAIQBQ010000272.1:0-4502 GCA_036781065.1 Actinomycetota bacterium | reverse complement strand
CAACGAGTTCCTCGAGGTCACCTACGCCAACGGCGACAAGGAGATCCTGTACTTCAAGGACTTCGCCTCGGGAGCGATGATGGAGAACATCGTGCGCCGGGCCAAGAAGCTCGCAATCAAGCGGCTGATCGCGACGGGCGAGCGGGGGCTGAAGACCGACGACCTGCTGGAGTCGATCGTCCAGGAGTACCGGGAGAACGAGGACCTGCCCAACACCACGAACCCCGACGACTGGGCCAAGATCTCCGGCAAGAAGGGCGAGCGCATCGTCTACGTGCGCACCCTCGTCGGCGAGTCCAAGAAGGCCGAGCGTCGCTCCATCGAGCGCCTCCAGACCGGCCAGTACCTCTAGCTCCCAGCCGGGTGCGGGCGGCCCCCTGTTCTGTCCCCGCATTGGGTAGGCTTGGCTCGGGGGTAGGCGGTATGCCGGCCACCGAGCGGCGCTAGAGGGGGGAGATGTGGCGGTCCCAACCGTGATGGGGATCGAAACCGAATACGGGATCATCGCAGTGGGGGCCAACCGCGTCGAGGACCACAACCCCATCCTGGCCTCCTCGGTCCTGATCAACTCGTTCGCCTCGCCCCGGCTGCGCAAGGTCCGTTGGGACTACGAGGAGGAGAGTCCGCTCCGGGACGCCAGGGGCTTCGAGCGGCCCGGCCTCGACCCGCTGGAGGACGACGGCGGGCTGGTGTCGGTGATCCTCGACAACGGCGCCCGCTATTACGTCGACCACGCCCACCCGGAGTACTCCACGCCAGAGTGCACCAACGCCCTGGACCTCGTCGTCCACGACAAGGCGGGAGAGCGGGTGCTGGCCGAGAGCATGCGCGCCGCCCGCCGGGTGCTCGGGCCGAACCAGGCCATCGTCGTCTACAAGAACAACTCCGACGGCAAGGGGAACTCCTACGGCTGCCATGAGAACTACCTGATGTCGCGGGCGACGCCGTTCCCGTCGATCGTGCGCCACCTCACCTCGTTCCTGGTCACCCGCCAGGTGTTCACCGGGGCCGGCAAGGTGGGCAGCGAGGGGATGGGCGCCCAGTCCGGCGTCGACTTCCAGCTTTCCCAGCGGGCGGATTTCTTCGAGGTCGAGGTAGGGCTGGAGACGACGTTCAAGCGGCCGATCATCAATACCAGGGACGAGCCTCACGCCGACCCGGAGAAGTACCGCCGGCTCCACGTCATTATCGGCGACGCCAACATGAACGAGGTCGCCACCTTCCTCAAGGCGGGAACGACGGCGCTGGTCCTGAAGCTGATCGAGGACGACTTCATCTCGGCCGACCTGTCGCTGTCCGAGCCGGTCTCGGCGCTGAAGGCGGTCTCGGCCGACCCGTCGCTGCGGGCCGTCGTCTCGCTGTCGGACGGCCGTACGGTGCGGGCGATCGACCTGCAGTGGGAGTTCCTCGACTGGGTGCGCAAGTACCTGGTCACCCACGACGTCGACGAGGTCACCGCCGAGGTGATGGCCCGGTGGGAGCAGGTGCTGGGGGCGCTGGAGGCCGACCCGTTCTCGCCCCGCGCCGAGCGCCAGGTCGACTGGGTGGCCAAGATGAACTTGATTGAGGCCTACCGGGACCGCCGGGGGATCGACTGGGACGACCCGAAGCTGGCCCTGGTCGACCTGCAGTACCACGACGTGCGCAGGGACAAGGGGCTCTACTACAAGCTTGCCGAGCAGGGCCGGGTGGAGCGGCTGGCCTCCGAGGATTCGATACTGCGGGCCGTCGCCGAGCCACCGGCCGACACCAGGGCCTGGTTCCGGGGCCACGCCCTGCGCCGGTTCTCGCCGGCGATCGCCACCGCTTCGTGGGACGCCATCGTGTTCGACGTCGGCCGCCACGCCCTCCAGAAGGTGCCCATGCTCGAGCCGCTGCGGGGCACCCGGGCGATGACCGAGCGGTTGTTCGCGGCAGCTGAGACCGCCGAGGACCTGCTGGACCTGATCCAGGGCTGAGGGTTCGCTCACGGTGCTCCCCGGCGCCCTTGGGCGCGGGCAATTGCACCTACAATGGCCGACACAGACGGCCGCTTCTCGCGGTCTCGAAGGTGAGGTGAAGCCGAGATGACGACAGCCGGTGGCGAGCAGAAGCGGGCGAAGCGCAAGCCGTCCGAGGAAGAAGCGGTAGAAGCCCCGCCCAAGACCGAGACTAAAGATACGGCCGAGGTCGACAAGCTCCTTGACGAGATCGATGAAGTCCTCGAAGAAAACGCAGAAGAGTTTGTTCGGAGTTACGTGCAAAAAGGCGGTCAGTAGCACTTCGGCTGATTTAAGCAGCGGAGCAGCAGTTCGCCGTCCCCCGCGGAATGACTGGTTGACGAAGCCGTCTAGAATCGGCCTGGATGGAACCTGACCTCGGCTTCCCGTTCGACCGGGCCCCCGCCGCAGCATTCGAACCGGCGTCCTTCGTGGACCTGCTGCGCCGCGCCCGCCCCGAGGTCTTCCCGAGCCCGAACCCCGCGGTGCCCACGCTGGCCGCCGGCAACGCCGCCGACGTCCCGCACGGCACGACGATCCTCGCCCTCCGCTACGAGGGCGGGGTGGTGATCGCTGGGGACCGCCGGGCGACCGAGGGTTACAGCATCGCCCACCGCACGATCGAGAAGGTCTTCCCGACCGACGACTCCTCGGCCGTCGCCATCGCCGGGGCCGCCGGGCCGGCGATCGAGATGGTGCGCATCTTCCAGACCGAGCTGGAGCACTACGAGAAGATCGAGGGCGAGCGGCTGACCCTCGAGGGCCGGGCGAACAAGCTCTCCCAGTTCCTCCGGGCGAACCTGCCGATGGCGATGCAGGGCATGGTCGTCGTCCCGCTGTTCGTCGGCTACGACGAGGTCCTTGGCTTCGGTCGCATTTTCAAGTACGACGTCACCGGCGGCCGGTACGAGGAGTCCGACTACTACGCCACCGGCTCGGGCGGCCGGGACGCACGGGGCACGATCAAGAAGCGCTTCCGGCCCGGCATGAGCCGCGACGAGGCGGTCAAGATCGCCCTCGAGGCCCTGTTCGACGCCTCCGAGGAGGACGTCGCCACCGGAGGTCCGGATATGCTCCGGCAGATTTACCCGAACATCGCCGCGATCTCCGCCGAGGGCGTGGTGGAGATCGACGACGACGCAATCGGGGCGCTGTTCACCGACCTGCTCGCCGAGCGGGGCGCCACGGCGGGGGTTGAGGGCCGGGAGACCGTCCCCGGGGCAGCGGCCACCAGGAACCCGGGCACCAGCCCCGAGGAGGCGTAGCGATGGGCCTGCCGTTCTACGTCTCC
This sequence comes from Actinomycetota bacterium, assembly GCA_036781065.1. Classification (GTDB taxonomy): domain Bacteria; phylum Actinomycetota; class CADDZG01; order JAHWKV01; family JAOPZY01; genus DAIQBQ01. The sequence goes on along the minus strand of DAIQBQ010000272.1, from coordinate 1,232 downwards.
CCCGAGCAGTTCATGAAGGACAAGTCCGACTACGCCCGGAAGGGCATCTCCCGGGGCAAGTCGGTGATCGCCCTGGACTACGCCGGAGGGATCCTGTTCGTCGCCGAGAACCCCTCCTCGACGCTGCACAAGATCTCCGAGATCTACGACCGCATCGCCTTCGCCGGCGTCGGCAAGTTCAACGAGTTCGAGACCCTGCGCATGCACGGGGTCCGGCAAGCCGACGTCCGGGGCTACTCCTACTCCCGTGCCGACGTCTCAGCCCGGGCGCTGGCCAACAGCTACTCGCAGGTGCTCGGCCAGATCTTCACCGCCGAGCTGAAGCCGTTCGAGGTCGAGATCCTCGTCGCCCAGGTGGGCACCGAGGGCAGGCCGAACGAACTGTTCCACATCCTCTACGACGGCTCGGTCGCCGACGAGGAGAACTTTGTCGCCATGGGCGGCCAGGCCGAGGCCCTGCTCGACTACCTGCGGCAGAATTTCCAGCCCGCGGCGGACCTCGAGGGGGCACTGAGCCTCGGGGTCCGCGCCCTGGTCGGCATCGAGCAGCGCCAGATCCCACCCTCGAACCTGGAGGTGGCCGCCCTCGACCGGGCTCGGGAACGGCGCAAGTTCCGGCGCCTCGGGGACGCGGAGGTCGCCCGGCTGCTCGGCGACCCGGCCGTCCCGGCCGCCACCGCGCCAGACGCGGACACCTCCGAGCACCGGTCAAGCCCATAGCTCACAGGATCCGGCGGCACACCCAAACCGACGGCCCATACTAGAAGCATGGACCGCCGGATCTTCGGGCTGGAGAACGAGTACGGGGTCACCTGCACCTTCCGGGGCCAGCGCCGGCTCTCGCCCGACGAGGTCGCCCGCTACCTGTTCCGGCGCGTGGTCTCCTGGGGCCGCTCCTCCAACGTCTTCCTGGAGAACGGCGCCCGGCTCTACCTCGACGTCGGCTCCCACCCCGAGTACGCCACCCCGGAGTGCGACGACATCCGCCAGCTGGTCGCCCACGACAAGGCCGGGGAGCGGATCCTGGAGTCGCTGGTCAACTCGGCCGAGGCCCGGTTGCGGGAGGAGGGCATCGCCGGCCAGGTCTACCTGTTCAAGAACAACACCGACTCGGCCGGCAACTCCTACGGCTGCCACGAGAACTACCTGGTCGGCAGGCACGGGGAGTTCGGGCGGCTGGCTGACATCCTGATCCCGTTCCTGGTGACGCGGCAAATCATCTGCGGTGCCGG
>DAIQBQ010000271.1:0-4510 GCA_036781065.1 Actinomycetota bacterium | reverse complement strand
CTGACGGTGTGGATGGAACAGCGGGGGGGGCACGTCGTCGGCTTCGACCTCGGCTGGGACGTCCAGCCCGACCTGCTCCCGCTGCCCGGCCTCGACCTTGACCGGATGCGGGCCGACCACATCCGCACCGTGTCGCACGTCCAGAACGCCTGGTGGTTCCTCCAGCACGCCTACGGGCTGACCGCGGAGGCCGTCTACGGGTCGATCTACGACCTGCCTGCCGACATCGGGCGCTACGACGTGTCGGTGTTCGGCTCGATCCTGCTGCACCTGCGCGATCCGTTCCAGGCGCTGCACCAGGCGGCCCAGCGCACCGACGAGGCGATTGTGGTGGTCGAGCCGCTCCGCCACGGCCCGCTGGAGGCCTACCAGCCGATCGTGAACTTCAACATCACCCGCGGCGGGAGCCCCAACGGGTGGTGGGGGCTGTCGCCCGGGGCGGTGGTCGACATGCTCGGGGTGCTCGGTTTCCCGGCGGCAACGCTCAGCTTCCACCGCCAGCCCTACCGCCCCGAGAACAACCCGGTCGAGGGGGCGACGAGCGTCATCAACTACACGGTGGTCGCCCGGCGCTGACGGCGATGACCCGCACACTCAGGGCACCCGCCCCGCTGATCGACCGGCTCCGCCAGCTCGCCTCCCGCCCGGGGGCCGCCGCCGGGATCCCGGTCCCGGCCCGGCGCTCGTCGCCGCTCAGCCTCAACCGGATGCCGCACCCCAAGCTGTGGGACGACCCGGAATGGCGGGCGGTCGGCCGCGTCCTCGGGCTGTCGCAGGACGATGGCTGGTACCACCGCAAGGCGTTCGAGTGGACGCACTGCATCTACGGCCTGGAGCGGCTGGAGGCGATCGGTCCGCTCAGCACCGTCCTGGGGGTTGGGGCCGGCCACGAAGTCGTGCTGTACCACCTGGCCAACCGGAGCCGGCTGACCGTGGCGACGGACCTCTACTCGGGCGACTTCGTGGACTCGGTCAGCTCCGAGGCCGACCCGGAATTCCTCACCAACCCGCAGAAGTTCGCCCCGTTCCGGTACCGGGAGGAGGCGCTGATCGGCCTGCCCGCCGACGGCTGCCGGCTGCCGTTCGCCGACGCCAGCTTCGACGTCGTCTACTCGCTGAGCTCGATCGAGCACTTCGGTGGTCACGCCGCCGCGGCGCGGGCGATGGCGGAGATCGGCCGGGTACTCAGGGTGGGCGGTATCGCCTGCGTGGCGACCGAGCTCGTCCTGGCCGGCGGCCCGCACCCGGAGTACTTCACTATGCAGGAGATCCACGAGTGGCTTATCGACCCGTCCGGGCTGGTGCTGGTCGAGCAGATCGACCCGGAGCTGCCCCCGCAGGAGTACCTGGACGACCCGGTGCGGCTCCCCGAGCAGGTACTGAGGACGCCCCACCTCGTCCTTGCGGCCGGCGAGGTGCGATTCACCTCGCTGATCCTGTTCCTGCGCAAGCCGGGGCCAGTGGGCCTGCTGGCCGGCGGCAGCCGGCGGGTGGCCCTCGCCGCCGCTCGCCGGCTGAACGGGCGACCCGGCGTGCACTCGGCGGCCGGGCCCGCTGCCCGGTGAGCGATCCAGCAGAGGTCACCCTCACCGCCCCGTTCGACCCGGTCCCGTTCACGATCGCCGGGCCCGCCGACGACCGCGGGGTGATCGGCGAGATCCGCCGGTCCGGCAGCCACTACGAGCCGGGCGTGATGCGGGCGGTCGGCCGAGTGCTCGGCCGGTCGTCGGTGTCCTTCGACATCGGGGCCAACATCGGCGTCTTCGCTGTCGTGATGGCCCGGCTGAGCTCCAGGGGCATGGTCTACGCGTTCGAGCCGGCGGCCGAGACCTACCAGTTCCTGGTGCACAATCTCAGCCGGAATTCGTCGGGCAACTTCGTCGCCGAGCAGGCTGCTGCCTTCCGGGAGACCGGGACGGTGTCGTTCGTCTTCTCGCCCAGCTACCCGGCGGGCTCGTTCGTCGGCGAGGCGGCCCCGCCCGATGGGGAGCTCAGGACGGTCCCGGCGGTGGCGCTCGACGACTACGTCGAGCGCAAGGGCATCACCCGGGTCGACCTGATCATGATCGACGCCGAGGGGGCCGAGGTGTCGGTCCTGCTCGGTGCCCGGGCGACGCTGGCCCGGCACCACCCGGTACTGCTGGCCGAGATCAACCCGGCGCTGCTGCAGCGGCTGGGAGGCAGTTCCTACCGGGAGCTGGCGGGCCTGCTGCGCCAGCACCACGAACTGTGCTCAATGGACAGCGAGGGGGAGGCGACGCTGCTGCTCTCCGATGACCACCTCGACCTGCTGCTGCGCCGGGAGGGGGTGATCGACGCCCTGTGCCTGCCCAAGCCGAAGGGGGCCGGGCGGGCGGCCCGCCGCCGGGGGGAGCGCCAATTGGCCGAGCTGCGGGCGGAGTTCGAAGGCTCGTCGCCGCCGGCAAGCTGCTTCCTGGTCGAGCCGGCCTTTGTAATCTCTGCCTCGGTCGAGGTCGTCGCCGCGCCGCCGGACGGGCAGGTCGTCCTGGACGTTTCGGTGACCAATACCAGCCGCTACTGGTTCACGAGCGACTCGGTCTACTACCCGGTCCACCTCTCTTACCGGTGGTATCACGCCGACGGCCGGCGGGCCGAGGGCGTTGCCGCACACCGCGGGCGGTTTGACCCGGCCCTGGCGCCCGGTGCGTTGACGACCATCGCCCTCGCCGTGCACTTCCCGGTGGAGCCGGGTACCTACGTGCTGTGCCTGACCCTGGTGCAGGAGAACTACGCCTGGTTCGACGAGCTGGACCCGTCGCTGCGCTGCCTGGTGCCTGGCGCAGTCGTGGGGTGACCGAGCGTGGGGTGACCAGGCCCGCTTCCTATACTGGCGAACCATGAAAGAGCGCCTGGCATCCGCGGCCCGGCCCGCCCGCACCGTGTTCCGCAGGGAAGTGGGACTGGCGGTCACCGACGCCGTCGGCGAGAGCCAGGCGACGGTGGCGGCGGAGCTCAGCGACCTGCGCCGCATCCTGACCGACGACATGGACGCGACCAACGAAGCGACGGCGGTCTTCGGACGGATGCTGGCGAAGCTGGCCGACCGGCTGGACGACGTCACCGAGCGGCTGGACGACGTCACCGAGCGGCTCGCCGCCATCGATGCCCGGCTGGAGACGCTCGCCGCGTCGCAGCAGACCCGGGCCCTGGCGCCGGGTGCGGGTGGTCGCTCGAACAAACCCGCCGCCAGGGGGAATCCCGTTCGCCCCGCCAGAGGGAAGCCCGCTGCCCCCAGGGGGAAGCCTGCTGCCGCCGGGGGGAAGCCTGCTGCCGGCAAGGAGTGAGCCTGGGGGGCCGGGCGCCGACCCACCGGGCGGTCCGGTCTTCCTCGATCTCCAGGCGATCCAGAGCCGGGACTACGGCGAGCGGGGGGTCGCCCGCCACGCCCACGAGTTCGCCCTGGCGCTGCATGCCGTCCGCCCCGACCTGCTGGGGGCGCTCCTGCTGAACCCGGACCTACCGGTGCCCGACGGCATCGAAGCGCTGTCAGCGACTGGCCGGGTGCGGTTTGGAGACCAGGCCGACCCGGCGGCGTGCCGGATCTACCACGTGATCGCCCCGTTCGAGCTGGAGCTCGGTTTGGAGCGGGTATGGCCGGCCCGGCTGGCGGGGGCCGCGCTTGTCGTCACCGTGCACGACCTGATCCCCCGGGTCTACCCGGGCCACTACCACTCCGACCCCGGCCTCCGGCGCCGCTACCTGGCCCGGGAGGAGCTGGTCCGGGCCGCCGAGCGGCTGCTGTCGGTCTCAGAGGCGACGCGGCGGGAGGCGATCGAGCAGCTCGGCGTCGATCCGGGCCGGGTCCGGGTGATCGGCGCCGGGATCTCGCCGTCGTTCCGGCGGCCCTCGTCGGCTGCCGACGCGTTCGCCCAGGCCCGGCGGGCCGTGCCCGGACTGGAGTCCGGGTTCCTGCTGTACGTCGGTGGCGAGGACCATCGGAAGAACGTCCAGGGGCTGCTGGAGGCGTACGCCCGGCTGACCCCCGAGCTCCGCCGCGGCCACCAGCTGGTCGTCGCCTGCCGGGTGTCGGACGGCTTCCGGCAGCGCCTGGCGGACCAGGCCCGGGCGTTGGGGATCGGGGACCGCCTGCTGCTGACCGGCCTCGTCGACGACCCGGCCCTGGTCGCCCTGTACCAGGCCACCGAGCTGTTCGTGTTCCCCTCCCGCTACGAGGGCTACGGCTTGCCCGTCGCCGAGGCGTTGGCCTGCGGCGCCAAGGTGGTGGCGGCGGGCACGTCGGCCACGGTCGAGCTTGCCCCGGCGGCGGGGATGTTCGACCCCGAGGACCCCAACGACATCGCCCGTGCGATCACCGCTGGGCTGGCCGACCCCGCCACCCGGATGCAGCTGCTGGAGGCGGCCGGGGCACCGGCCCCGAGCTGGGAGCAGGCGGCGGTCAGGGCGGCGGCGGTGTACGAGGAGCTACTGGCCGGCGACGGTCCGGCGGGCAGGCGCCGGGGCCGGCGGGCGCTGCGAATCGGCGTGATCA
>DAIQBQ010000270.1:0-4525 GCA_036781065.1 Actinomycetota bacterium | reverse complement strand
GGTGGCCCACCCCGATCCGGGCGGGCACGCCGGCAGACCGGGCGGCCAGGAGATGGGCGAGCTCGTGCACGGTCACCCCGGCCGCCACGAAGGCCATCATGAACAGCGTCAACGGGATCAGATGCCTGGGGTAGAGGAACACGGTGGAGCCGGGCACAAGGCCGGGGTGCGTGGCCACCAGCACCGCCGCCGCCGCCACGACGATGACCGCAACGCACACCACCGGCGGGGCGAACAGGCACCGGGCGATGGCGCCGACCCAGCTGCTCCCGCCGGCCGGATGGTCCCGGCGATCAGTGACCGCCGGTGCTGGCTCGAGAAAGCCCTCCTCGGCCAGCACGCTCAGGAAATCGTCAACGTCGGGGGTCTCCCCGTGCGCCGCCTGGTACCGGCTGACCGCTTCGCCGACCGTCCGGCCCTCGGCCAGCGGCAGGAGCAGGTCGAGCGCCTCGACCGGCACCGACAGGAACAGGCCCCGGTCCGGAGCGGCAATGGTGGCCGATCCCCCTTCCTCCCGGTGGCGGAACGGGGCCAGCTCGACGCGTGCGGTTGGTGGGTAGTGGGGCATCGGTAGGGATTCCTCGGGAGGTGGAAGGCAGCAGGCGGGATCCGGCTCCATGGCGGGGACCGGCTCAGGCTCCGGCCGGTCCCCGCCTTGAGTGCCGTGTGCCGGCAACGCCTACGAGACGCGGACGACGACGATGGGGCCGCAGCCGGCGCCGTAGAGGGCGGCCGTGGTCTTGACGGTCTCGAGCCGCCGGACCGGAAGCTTCTTCATTGTTTCACCCCCTTTTTCGACTTCGTGGCGGAAGCTATTTGCCATTCCAGAGGATCCATGCGGCCACGCTGATACACGCTTCTTGGGGGATCCCGGTCCCTCACCCGTTTGCTTCCTTGCGTCGGCTGTATCAGCGCCAGCGGGCGGCCACTCATCTAGTGCGTCGGAATTCAGCTGGAACTCAACACCCGAGGACGCAGGGACATGCACAGGCTCGCAACCGTTGTGGACCCGGCCGACACGCTCGCCCTGCGGCAGGCGTTGGGGCGGCTGGTGACCGGCGTGGCCATCGTCACCGCAAGCCATGCCGGCGAGCCGGTGGGGATGACCGTCAACTCGTTCACCCCGGTATCGCTTGAGCCGCCGCTGGTCTCGTTCTGCGTCCGGACCGGCTCGGGGACGGGGCGGCAGATCCTTGCGGCCGGCGCCTTCGCGGTCAACGTCCTGAGCGAGCGGCAGCGGTTCCTGGCTGAGCGCTTTACCGGCAACCCGAGCGCCCGGTTCGCCGGCACGGCCTACCGGGAGGCGATCACCGGCGCCCCGCTCCTCGACGACGCCCTGGCGTCCTTCGACTGCCGGATTGTGGCGCACCTGACGCTCGGCGACCACGAACTGATCGTCGGCGAGGTGGTGACCAGCGTCGTGGAGCCCGGCGACCGGCCGGCTCTGGCCTACTTCCTGGGTTCCTACAACTCCGTGGCTGCCTCCAGCTGCTGACCGCCCGAGCCAATACCTCGCAGCCCGACCAATACCTCACAGAAGGGACAGAGCAATGGACCGCAAGATCGTCGGTGCCCTCCTGGCCTTCGGGGCGCTGCTCGTGCCGCTCGTCGTGGAGCCGGGCCCGGCCTCGGTCGGGCTGGCGCCCGGCTCTGGGGTTGCCCGGCCCGCCCCCGGCGTCAGCGCCGTCCGCGAGGCGTCGCTGGTCTCACCGCCGGACACCCAGTATTGCGAGACCAACTTCGGCATCGCCTGCTACCAGCCGTCCCAACTCCAGGCTGCCTACGACCTCTCCCCGCTGTACGCCCAGGGGATCGACGGCTCCGGCGAGACGATCGTCATCGTCGACCCGTTCGGGTCACCAACCATCAGCCAGGACCTGCATGACTTCGACCGGGCGTTCGGGCTTGCTGATCCGCCGGGCTTCCGTACGATCCAGCCGGCCGGCGCGGTGCCGCCGTACCCGGCCGACCCGGCCGGCCCCCAGGACCGCTCGGCGTGGGCGTCGGAGACGACGCTCGACGTGGAGTGGTCGCACGCCCTGGCGCCGGGGGCCGCCATCCTTCTGGTCGAGACACCGGTGCCCGAGACCGAGGGGGTGCAGGGCTTCCCCCAGATCGTGGCCGCCGAGAACGAGGTGATCGACCACCACCTCGGCCAGGTGATCAGCCAGAGCTTCGGGGCCACCGAGCCCACCTTTCCGAGCGGGGCGATCCCGGGGCTGCGCAGCGCGTTCGTCAACGCCGCCCGGCACGGCGTCACCGTTCTGGCCGGCTCCGGCGACCAGGGGGCCACGGGGCTGCTCGCCGACCAGAGCTGCTGCTACACCACCACGGTGGTGGACTGGCCCGGCTCCGACCCGCTGGTCACCGCGGTCGGGGGGACCCAGCTGTCGCTCAACGACGCCGGCAACCGCACCGCCGCTGACGCCGTGTGGAACGACACCGGCCTGCTGGGGCCCGGCGGCGGCGCCAGCGGGGGCGGCCGGTCCCAGCTGTTCGGGAGGCCGCCCTACCAGGACGGGGTCGCCGGCATGGTGGGCGACGCCCGGGGCACGCCCGACATCTCGATGAGCGCCAGCGTCGACGGGGCGGTCGACACCTACTCCAGCTTCTGCAACTACAGCGCCATCGACCCGACCACCGGGACCGCCCCGGCGTGCGGCCCGGCCTGGAGCCTGGGCAGCGGCACCAGCGAGGCCACACCGGAATTCGCGGGCATCGTCGCCCTGGCCGATCAGGCGGCCGGCCATCCGCTGGGGCTGCTGAACCGGGCGCTGTACCGGCTGGCGGCCCGCGGGGCCCCGGGCATCGTGGACGTCACCGGCGGGGACAACAGTTACACCTTCTGCGCCTCGGCCTGCGGGACCCCCGCCGAGCTGGACACCTCCGTCGCTGGCTACCGCGCCGGGCCTGGCTACGACCTGGCCAGCGGGCTTGGCACGGTCGACGGCGCCGCCCTGGTGCGGGAGCTGGCTGGTTCGTCCCGCCACCACGAGGTTTGAAGCCGCGCCTACGCAGAGTGTGGGTGAAGCTTCAAACCTCGCCCAGGCCGCCACCGCGCGGGGTCACACCTTGCGAATTCCTGCCCACAGGCAATAGAATAGCGCCTCCAAAGCTACTTGTAGACAAACTCGTTTGTGGATGAGGGAGCTAATGTCCTGGAATGACGAGCTGGATTCGGCGAGGGATCGGGACCAGACCCCCCTCGAGGACCAGCAGCTGTTCCTGCCGGACACCTTTCCCGACCTGCCCCCACCTCTGGATCTGCCCCCGGCGGGCGGTGGTGCGGCCCCCGTCGATCCCTGGGACCCGGGTCTCCACCCGGTGCACGAGCCCGGGCCCGGGCCAGACAAGGCTGCGGTCGTCCAGACCAAGGCCCAGGCCCAGACCCAGACCCAGACCCAGGCCCACCAAGCAGCCGCAACCGCAACCGCGCTGGCGCACGAGTCGCCGCCGGAGCTCGTGCCCGGCTCGGAACTCGCCGGCGACGCAGCCGGCCGGCCCCGGCCGGCGCTCGCCTGGGGCCGGGTGTTGGCGATCGTGAACCAGAAGGGCGGCGTCGGGAAGACGACCTCGACGATCAACCTCGGTGCCGCGCTGGCCGAGGAGGGCGCCCGGGTACTCCTTGTCGACTTCGACCCGCAGGGGGCGCTCTCGGTGGGCCTCGGCTTCAACCCAAACGCCATGGAACTGACCGTCTATAACCTACTGCTGGACAGTTCGGTTACCTTTGCAGACGTCGTCCAGAAGACCCGGGTCGAGGGTATGGATCTGATCCCTGCCAACATCGACCTGGCCGGCGCCGAGATCATGCTCGTGTCGGAGGTGGCCCGTGAGCAGTCACTCCAGCGGGCGCTTGGTCCCGTGAAAAACGACTATCACTACATCCTCATTGACTGCCCACCATCGCTCGGACTCCTCACAGTCAACGCTCTTACCGCTGCTGATGCAGTAGTCATCCCGCTTGAGTGCGAGTACTTTGCCCTGCGCGGCATGGCCCTCCTGATGAACAGCATCCAGCGGATCCAGGAGCGGATCAATCCACGGCTGCAGGTCGAGGGCATCCTGGCGACCATGCTCGACGGCCGCACGATCCACGGACGCGAGGTGCTCAGCCGGGTGACCGACGCCTTCGGCGACAAGCTGTTCAAGACGATCATTCACAAAACGATCAAGTTTGCAGAAGCCCCGGTTGCCGGGGAGCCGATCCTGACCTACGCCCCCAACTCCGGGGGCGCCAAGGAGTACCGAGACCTGGCAAGGGAGGTGATGTCCCGATGACCCGACGGGTCAGCCTCCCGGGGGTCGACGAGCTGTTCCGCAGCTCCAAGGCCAGTTCCCCGGAAGCCGATGCCGATTCGCGGAACGGGGATGCAAATCTACAAATAGTTAAGGATACAGATGTTCTTGGTGACGAACAGCCACCGGAAGCCGGCGAGGCACCCCCGGCCCCAGCTCCCGTCGGCCAGGACGTGCCGCGCGTCGCCGCTGTCGGCGACGAGCCGGCTTCGGTCGCAGCCGTTGC
>DAIQBQ010000269.1:0-4529 GCA_036781065.1 Actinomycetota bacterium | reverse complement strand
CAGCTTGCTTATAGCTGGCATCGACGGCCGCGAGGCGCTGCGCGCCTCGCTGGATGAGCTGCTGGCCGCCTTCAAGCGCGCCGCCTAGCCCCGCGAGGCAGTGGGGTGCTGAGGCCGGCGTCGAGGCCAGCGTGCCGCCGAACCCAGCGCCGACGACGATCACCAGCCGGTCGAGCGCCTGGCCGCTGCCGGTCAGCTGGGCGGCTACGTCCTCCGCCCGCCGCCGGTCGAACGGCACCGCACCGACGCCCACCCGTATCGTCTCGGTGGCTTCGAGCATCGCCAGCACGCTGGCGATGCCATCCCCGGGAGGAGCGTCATTGGTCCACACCGAGGCGTAGCCGAGCTCCTCGGCACTCCCGGCGATGGCGCGGGTCAATTCGAGGTCGGGTGTCGATGGAACCGCAATGCCTCTTGTGGCCACAGATCCCTCCTTTCTAAAATCGGTGTGGGCTCCCGGTAGTATCCCCCGCCCGAGCGGTTACGGTTCGAGGGCGTGGCGGACAAAGGTCACCAGCTCCTGCTCCCGTTGGCGCAGGGCGGTGTGGCCGCTGGCATCGCCGGCAACGGCCCGGAGCACCCCCGCCTCGGCCAGCGTCCCGACCACGGCGGTGTACAAGGTAAACAGCAACAGGCCGGGATCCTGGCGGCGGAATTCCCCGGTGGCCATGCCCCGCTCGAGGAATCCGATCGCCGCCTTGCGGAACGGCTCGAGAGCATCGGCGATCCGCTGGACGACCTGCGGGCTGCGCCGGGCCGCCTCGCGGATGAACGGCGGGAACTCGGGCCAGTGCTCGGCCAGCCGGAACAGGGTCCGGATCACCGACTCGACCCGGTCCAGGCCCTCGTCGTCGCCCATCAGCACCTTGGACAGCGACTTCTCCAGCCCTTCGATCAGGGCGTCGACGCAGGCGTCGAACAAGTCGTCCTTGGTTGGGAAGTAATAGAGCAGCGTCTGCTTGCGCACCCCGGCCGCCTCGGCGACGGCATCGAGCGTCGTCGCCTCGTACCCCCGAGCACCGAACGCCCGCAGAGCCTGGCTGACCAGCTCCTCGTGGCGTTGCTCCCGGGGGAGCCGGGTCACGGGTCGGGTGTCTCCGGCGGGGCGGCTTCCTCGAGGCCGAGGTCGAGCTCTCCCCAGCCCAGCGCATCCAGGCCGTCGTCGAGCTCGCCGAGCGCCTCCACCGGCAGCGCCCCCAGGCCGGTCTGCAGACCAGCTCCCCGCCCGGCGGGGAGCTCACCGACACCGGGCAGCCAGGCCTTGCCGGTCCACAGCCGCTCGTGCATCCACTCGTCCTTCTCCGGCTCCCAGATCGAGCGCGCCCAGGTCTTGCGCACCGGCCGGGAACTTTCCCACTGGCGACGCCACGGGGCGACCTGGGGCCCGCTCGGGTCGACCAGCTGCCCCTCCGCCTCGGCCCGCAACGACTGGAACCAGCCCGAACGCTCTTCCTCCTGCACCTTCCCCAACTCGTTGCGGAGCCGGTCGCTGAACGCCGCCGGCCGCTCGCCCTCCTCGGCCCAGACCGGCTTGCCGAACCGCACCCGCACCGGCGGGCGGCCTGGGGCCGGCCACGACCGGCCTCGGGGCATCGCCTGGTAGGTGCCCGACAGCGCCACCGGCACGACCGGGACCCCACCCTCCATCGCCAGCCAGGCGGCGCCGGTACGGAACTCGCCCACCCAGCCGTCGCTGGTGCGAGTCCCCTCCGGGAAGAGCACCAGGCTCCACCCGTCGTTGAGCAGGCTCCGGGCTAAGCGGGCCGAGCGCAGCCCGCCCCCGCGGGCGATCGGGAAGGCGTTGAAGAACATCGTCGTCGAGATCGACCGGTACCAGACGTCGAAGAAGTAGTCCGACGCCGCCCCGATCGCCGCCTTCCTCCGCCACTGGGTCGGCAGCGAGGTGATGATGGTCGCCGCATCGAGGTGGCTGGAATGGTTGAGGATGAACACCGCCGGCGGGGTCAACGTCTTCAGGGTGTCCTCGCCGAGGATCTCGACGTCGACCTCGAGGTGCAGCACCGGCGCCAGGGCGTAACGCTGGAGCAACTCGCGGGCAGCCCGGGCGGCCGGGGTCCGCGCCCAGCCGGTCGGGAAGTCGGACGCCGCCTCCAGCTCGCGCCCGACCGAGGCGGGCACCATCGGCCGCCTCGACCAGCGCCACCCTTTGGCGACCTGGCGGATGTCGTCAGCGAGTCCCATGACGGCTAACCCGGACTACCGGACGTCCGCCAGCAGCAGCGGCGGCACCTTCATGGCAGTGATGCGGGGCGAGTAGCCGACGGTCTCCGACGCCATCTCCAGCGCGTCGGCCAGGCTGCCGGCAGACCGGAAGCCGAGCCGGGCCACCGTCTTGCGGTCGCCGCCGACGAAGATCACGTCGCCCAGGTAGTCCATGCCGTGGGCAGCCCAGTACCACATGTAGAACGGGTGGACCCCATGGTAGGCGTGCGACGTGCGGTACAGGTGGATGTACCACGGGTCGTTGGCGTAGGCCTCCTCGAACTTCGACTCGATCACCGCCGGGTCCCTGGTCTGGGCGAGGACCTCCTCGAAGAAGTCGACGTAGCTTGGGTGGTGGATCTGGTGGAACTCCCGGCGGACCGGATGGAAGATGATCATCGCCCCGCCCGGCCTGACCAGCGGCTGGCCCCGGTACATGTTGAAGAAGTAGCCCAGGCCCATGCAGACCACCAGGATCGGGTTCATGATCGAGTTGACGTTGTACGGCCCGACGAAGGGCAGGCCGGCGATCAGGATGTCCGCTTGGCCGTTGACCTCGACCAGCTGCTGGCGGTGCAGCCGGGCCAGCGTCTTGGCGTGCACCGCCTCGGTCTCGCCCGCATTGACCCCGGTGATGCCGTACGGCGAGTAGATCTTGTGGAAGATCGAGCGCTTGATGTGCGCCGGCGCCCGGTCGGTCGCCGTCTTGACGGCCAGGTAGGCGGCCTGGTCCCTCGCCGACCACTCCCATTCCCGGCGCTGCAGGAACCCGAACGGCTCGCCGAAGGTGTCGTTGTTCAGCGTGGTCTCGATCGTGAAGATCTTGAGGTGGTTGGCCAGCAGCCGGCCCATGCGCGTCGCCGACGAATGCAGGGCGCTGGTCGCCGGGTCCATGTACGACCGGCTGTGCATCAGCGTGTTGACGTTGTGGTGGGCGCGCAGGCTGCGGTAGGAAGCAAGCCCCACCGGCACGCTCTTGTGCCCGCCGTCCATGGCGACCAGGTTGATGTTGACGTAGATCAGCAGGTCGCTCTCCGCTGCTCGCTTCGAGATCTCGACGTGCTCGCCCAGCTCAGTGCGCCCGACCAGGGTGAGGTTGGCCCGGTCCTCGGCGTCGAAGTTGTACAGCTGGCCGGGCCAGAACGAGCGGTAGACGCGCTCCCCCACCGCCCGCTTCACCTCGGCGGCGGTCATCCGCCGGTGCAGCGCGGTGGCGATGATCAACTCGACGTCGTCGACCCCGGCCCGGGCGACCCGCTCCAGGACGTGTTCCAGCACGCGGCTGCGGATGTCCGGGGCCTTCATCTGCGGGAGCGGGATCGAGATGTCGTCGATGGCGATGGTCAGCCGCATCCCGGGCTTGAGCAGCGCCTTGAGCGGCTCGGAGTTCTCCGGATGGTCGAGGGCATGGTCGATCGCGGCATCGACGTCCTTGATCCCCGGCAGCGACTCCGGCGGGTAGACGACCCGGCTCCCGAGCGGCAGCTTCTCAAGGCGGAACCCCTCGCCGTGATGGAACAGCAGCGGAGGCGTCCGCTCGTCGACCTCCAGGACGAAGCCCGGTCTGCTCACGCTGGATCCTTTCTTGCTTGTCTGCGTTGCATCATCGGTCGAGCCGGGGATCGAAGGCGACCTTCACACTTCCGAGCCGGCCCGCCGACAGGGCGTGGTCGACCGCCTCCTTGTACCGCGACAGCGGGTAGGCCTCGCTGACCAGCGCCCCCAGGTCCCACTCGGCGACGAGGGCGATGGCGTCGTCGAACGCCCCGGACCCGGTGTAGGCGCCCACCAGCTCCAGCTCGCGGAACCAGGCCGGCGACAGGTCGGCCCCCTCGGGCATGCCCGACAGCACGACCCGGCCGCGGCCCCTGGTGCAGCGCAGCGCCAGGTCGAGGGCGTCCCTGGAGCCGACGCAGTCGAAGGACACGTCGGCGCCGCCGAGCAGGAACGGGTTTGCTTTCTCGGGCCGCAGCCGGAAGGCTCCGGTGGCCCGCCGCACCGCCCCCAACGCTTCGCCGGAGGTGACGACGGTGGCGCCGTAGCCGTCGGCGATGGCCGCCTGGCGGCCGTGCTTGGCGACCGCCAGCACCCGCGCCGTGGGGACCATGCTCCGGACCGCGGCGATGGTCAGCAGGCCCACCGTCCCGGTCCCGACCACCAGCACAGTGGCGTCCGGTGCGACCCCGGCCCGGCGGACGGCATGGATGGCGCAGGCGGCCGGCTCGATCATCACCGCGGTGGCGTCGGACATCGACTCCGGCAGCTCGACGGGGCTGAACTTGATCCTCGTGCCCTGGAGCGCGATG
>DAIQBQ010000268.1:0-4532 GCA_036781065.1 Actinomycetota bacterium | reverse complement strand
GGCCGGCTTAGCTCAGTCCGTCGGGTCCTCGAGCAGATCCCCGGGCAGGTACGCGAAGCTCCCGCGCAGCACCTGGTCGTAGTCCGGGAACTGGTCGCTCCAGGCGCCGGACTCGACCCGGGTGAGCCTCGGGACGCAGGTGTCCCCCAGGGATCGCCCGACGATCGCCGCGCAGATCGCCGCGGCGACGGCGTCGAGCTGGCGGAGCTGGTCGAGGCCGTCCCCCCCCTGCCCCGTCGAGATCAGGACCCGGAACTCGACCCGGCGCACCCGGTCCGGGACGTCGTCGGAGTGGGCCCGATCCTCGCTCCACTCCCACGGCCGGACCCAGCACACCGGGCCCCCCCCGGCGACCAGCCCCCTCGGGCGCCGGGGGGACAGCTCCACCAGGTCGAAGAGCCCCAGGCCCTGGACGATGGTCGCGATCTCGGCCAGGCCGTCGGAGTCGGTCATCGTGGGTCCCCGGGATCGGTTTCCATGGAGGGGGGCGGGGGCCCCGGACGATCCCAGGGTTGCGAGGGGCCCGGGGTGGTCCGGGTCCCGGGACGGTCCATCGTGACAGGGAGGTCCGGGGATGGCCAGGGTCAAGGGTTCCCAGGGGTCGAAGGGGTCGCCGCAACCGGATCGGCCCAGGCCCGATGTGGTCAAGCTCAAGCTCTCGCTGGACCGGGAGACCGCGAGGTTGCTCCGCCTGGAGGCGTTCGGCCGGGATTGCTCGCTCGGCCAGGTGGTCGCCGAGCTGGTGAAGGCCGTCCCGAGGCGGTTCGTCCTGGTCGACCGGGCCCGGGGGACTCAGGCGGCCGAGGCGACCGGGTCGCCGTCGCCTCCGGGCTCCCAGGAGCCCCGTGGCGGCCCTCCGGCCTTCGGGGTGGTGTCCGAGGCCGGCTGATCCCGGCGGACAGCTCTCGGCGGTCGTGGGGGCGGTCCGGCCCTTGTCCGAGGGGTCCCCTCGAGATCCTGTGTTACCGGCGGTCGGGACCGCGTGAATATCCAGGGTGTGCACCGCGGGGCCACCGGCCGGAGTGACCGCGCGCATCGTCTTCGATCCGGCATCGCTCCGGGACTCGCGCCGTGCTCAATCAGCCATTTGTCAGGGTTCCCGAGGGCTCGGCCCGCCCGATCGGGCCCGATTTCACGCCCGAAATCGCCCCCAAATCGCCCCGGATCGCACCCCAAACCCGGGCCTCCGGCGCGGAAATCGGGGGTCCTCGCCCCGAGACCCCGCGGTCCGACCTCCCGGATCAGCCGAAGTGCCGCCTGGTGGTCCGCTGCACCGCGGAATTCAAGCGGCGCCTCCAGCAGCTCGCGGACCTCAAGGGCATCACGATGAGCCAGGTCATCGAGGCCGGGTTGCATCGGTGCGTCGACGACTGGGACACGGGCCGACCGATGCCGCGCCGGTGGGCGAGCCGGGCGGCGCTGCTGCGGGAGAAGCTGCGTCGCAACGGTGGATGAGCAGGGCCATCCGGTCCCGGCCCCGGGCGTCGACGACGGGGGACGGGACCAGCTCGACCAGGTCCGGCCCGGCCCCGAACCACACCAGGCCGACGGGCCGGTCGCAGCCCAGGCACCGGAGCCGGGCCAGCCGGGTCCGCCGCTTCAAGTCCGGCCCGCCCGATCGCCGACTATCGCCCATCGCGGTCGCCCCCGATAAATGTTTATCCGTGTCCGATAACCGCCATTATGTAGGCCCCGCGGATTTCGGACACCGCCCCCGACCCGGCCGGAAAGTGGTAGACTCTGACGGCCGGGTTGACTCCGCCGACCCGGTAAGATCGAGCGTCCGCCCCGCCACACCCCGCCTTCTTATTCTTTGTTGCTGATGTAAAGACCTCTAATGGGTCTTATGTTCGGTAGCCGGGAACTTATCTTGACTCGACGCCTCCTTTTTGATACCATTTCCCCCGCTGGGACTCGTTCCCTCGTCCGTCGGCCCCGGGGGATTCTTGGCCGGAGAACCCGGGGCCGTCGTGTCTCCCGCGAGTGAGAATCCCGGGTCGGGTTCCCGTCCAGCCCGGAGCCGCTGCCAGCGCTCGAGGACTTTGTGAGCGATCGCTCGCATCGGGTGGCCCGGCTGGTCGCGGATCTCCCTCCAGTGCTCGACGTCCGCCGAGTTCAGATTCCCGACGTTCAGCCATTCCGGCTCGGCCGGTCCCGGCGGCGTCGGGGCCCCTCCCCGTGGCCCGACGATCGCCGCCGGTTCCTTCTCTCTCTCTTCAGGCTTTCGAAGAGATTGGGGCGCAGGATCTTGCGCCAGGGGTGGCGCAACTCCTTGCGCGGGGGTGGCGCAAGAGCCTTCGGGAGGGGTCGCGCAAGATCTTGCGCCACCCCGCTCCCCCTCGACGATCCGAAGTTCCGGCCTGGGAGCACGTTCGGTGATGGTGATGACCCGGAACCATCCCCGGTCGGTCTTCTCCATCCGCCGGGTGATGTAGCCGGCGCGGGCGAGCTCCTTCATCCCGAGCTGGACGGTCCGCTCGGAGCAGCCCACCAGCTCGGCGACCTGGCCGTTGCTCGGCCAGCATTCCGGCTTGCGCCCCCAGGCCCAATGGCAGAGGGCCCAGAGGATACCGCAGGCCCTCCACGACAGGTTGGGGTCGGAGATCGGCGCGAACGACAGCGAGGGCGGCGGGGGCGTCGCCGGTCCTGAGTACTTCCGGGCTGGGCTGGGCATCGATCGACCCTCGACCTCGGCGACGTCGGGGATTCTCTTGGCCGGAGAACCGACATCGGCGGGCGGACCGGTGAGAACGACGCGACCCCGGCCAGACCGTGAAATCTGACCGGGGCCGGTCGCGACCCATCCTGAGGACGGGCCTCACCACGAAAAGTGGCTCGGTGAGTCGTGCCGGTTCACGCCGGCGGTTCGAACTTACCCGATCCATTCATGGCTGTCGATCGTCGCGGGCCCATGCCGCCGGGGGCGGTCGGCCGAGCGGCTCGGCCTGGCGGTCGCCCCCGCCACCTCCGACGGTC
The DNA here is from genome assembly GCA_036781065.1 of Actinomycetota bacterium. Taxonomy (GTDB): domain Bacteria; phylum Actinomycetota; class CADDZG01; order JAHWKV01; family JAOPZY01; genus DAIQBQ01. Next base: position 1,556 of record DAIQBQ010000268.1, on the reverse strand, counting down.
CCCCCGATCCGGGCGGTCGCGTCCTGCCGGGCGGTTCCGCCGGCATCCCTGCCGGCGGGCGGCCTCGGCGGGTCCGGGGTCGCCGGGCCGTTGGCCGCCGTCCTGGTCCTCCTGGGCGCGGCCCCCTCCGTCCGCCCGGCATCGTCGCACGGCGGACACGTAATCACACCGGCATCCGTGCCACATCTGCCGGGCATCCCTGCCCGGCCGGCCTCGCCGGTCGTCGGTCGCTCCCTCTCCTCACGGTCGCATTCAACGTAATGCATACAATAGTGTGGATTACTACATAAGAGAGCAAAGCCTACAAAACAAGGGGATTTTGCTTGCAAGCCCCCCCGCTTTCTGGGATAATAAACGTACCTGGATAACTGGGCCTGGCCCGGATGAAAGCCTCATCCGCCCACGAAGAAAGCCCGCCGGATGCTGGAAACATCCGGCGGGCCTGGCCCGGAAGCCAGGCGGGATGAGACCCCGCGATGGCCACTGTAACACACGAGCCCGATGCCCGACACGGCAAGACCCGGCTTTGCATCATCATCAACGATGATGTTTATTCGGCCCGCAAGGTGGGCACCCGGGTCCGGCTGAGGAAGATGGGCGGCGAGCGGGCGGGAATCGTCTACTGGGTCCGCCGGGACGGCCCGGGGGTGGGCTGCTCCTGCCCGGACACCCTCCACCACCCGGACGGCCGGTGCAAGCACATCGGCGCCGTGCTGGCCTGCCGCCTGCTGCCGACCCCGAAGGGGGGTGGCCGGTGAACCACCTCCGCGCCCTGGCCGGCCTGCTGGCCGGCCTGGGCCTGGGCGTGCTCTCCGCCGCCCTGGCCCATTGGAAGGCGACCTGCCCGGTCTCCGACCCTCCGACCCCGAGGCCGGCCCGCCGCTATGCCCCCCTGCCCGCCGATGATTGGTGCCCGGAGCACGATCGCTGGTACCCGCCCGAGTCCGAATGCCCCGGCTGCCTGGCCGAGAACGAGGGCACATGGGGCCCGGGGGACGTGGTCGGCCTGGGGCCGGAACCCCCCGCCGATGGGTGGTACCTGGACATGGTGAGGCGGGCCGCCTTCCCGGGCACCGCGGAAGACCCCTGGAGGGACTGACCCATGAGCAATTACCTCCCGGACCGGGACAAGCTCCGCGTCGCCTATCTCCTGGGAGTGATCGCGGGGCTGGCCGAGGTCCTCAACGACGAGGGGACCACGACGACCACGGCGCTTCGGGTGGCCGTCGACGAGCTGACGACGGTGCTCCTGCCGCCCTCGACGGACCCGAGGGACTGACGGGCCGAAGGCCCGGGCGGGCCACGGATGGCCCGCCCCCGAAGAGACGCCGAGGCGGCGGCACGACGCCGCCGACCGGCCAGGGCCGGGGCGAAGCGCCCCGGCCAGGCCGGGGCGACCGGAGCGGGCGAAGCCCGGCGGAGGGAGCCCGCCCGGACCGGCCCGGCCCCACCCCCGGCGATCGGCCCGGCCGACGGCGAAGGCCCACCCCCGCGGCGTCCGGGGCCAAGACCCCGGTGGGTCCGGGCGAAGCCCGGAGGTGATCCCCGGCCGTCAG
>DAIQBQ010000267.1:0-4535 GCA_036781065.1 Actinomycetota bacterium | reverse complement strand
GCGCGCACGGCGGCGCCCCCGCGTAGGAGCCGACCGCGACCTCGATGCCCTCGGTCTCGGCGGTGCCGATCGCGGCGAACACGCCGGCGCGCCGGCCGTCGAGGGCGAGCACGGCGAACTGGGCCGCCGCGCCGCGGGTCAGCGGGGTCAGCATGTCGGACCGGTCGCTCGACCAGGACACGGTGCGCACCGCCAGCGGCGGGCCCTCCTCGATCGCCACCGCCGGGGTACCGGTCAGCACCTCGGCCGCCGCCTCGGCCAGAGCCAGCGCGGCCGGCTCGGCGTGGAGCCGGGACAGCGGGACGATGGCGTGGCCGATGTCGGCGGCGCCGGCGGTGGTCAGCAGCCCGGTCTGGAACACTTTGGCGGCCAGCGCCAGCGACGCCTGCGAGGCCGGCAGGTTGAGCGTCGGCAGGGCGATCAGGTTCCACAGCGCGTCGACGGCGTTCGCCGACTGGCGCTGCTCGGTCAGCCATTCGCCGAAGGTCCTCAGGTCGAGCGTCTCGTCGGCGAGGTCGAGCCCCTTCAGCCGCTGGATCGCCACCGCCGCCTGCGCCCGCTCGGACGGCGTCAGGTAGCCGTAGCGGATAAGGCTCTCGGCGACGTGCAGCGGCGGCGGGAGCGACCGGCGGCGCAGCCACTGGACCCGGTCCCCCTCGGCGACGACGGGGATCGACAACCGCTCCTGCATGGTCGTCATCCGCTCGACCCCGAGTTGCTTGAGGAAGCTGCGGTAGGCGGTGCAGCAACGCAGGAACAGGTGCTGGCCGTTGTCGATCGACAGGCCCTCCCGGGCAAACGAGAAGGTGGCCCCACCGAGGCGCTTGCGCGCCTCCAGCAAGGTAACCGACGCCCCGCCGCCGGCACAGGCGAGCGCCGCCTGGAGGCCGGCCAGGCCCCCGCCGATCACGACGACCTTGGGCTTCATGCGTCCCACGCGTTCCATGGGCGGGCCGCTCTCACTGCAGGATCCGGTGCAGGGTCGCCCGCTGCGCCCGCCCGACGGCACGGACCGCCAGCACCCCCTTGCGCCAGGGCGGGAGGCTGACCCGCCGGCCGAGCACAGAAGCGGGGTCGGCGGCGATATGGGTCAGCAGCCCGTGGTAGATGTCCGCCATTGTCGCCACACAGGCCCGGGAGGCCGGGTCGAGCAGGTCGAGCAGCCCGAGGCCGGAGTCGAACCAGCTCTGCGCCCGCTCCGCCTCCAGGGCGATCAGGTCGGCCATAAGCTGCGGCGGCCCCTGCAGCGCCGGGCCGATCCCGAAGGTCTCCAGGTCCTCGGCGGGGAGGTAGATCCGGCCGTTGGCGAAGTCCTCGACGATGTCGCGAAGGATGTTGGTCATCTGCAGCGCGATGCCCAGATCGTCGGCCAGCGTTTCCGCCCGGGCGCGGTCGGCGGCGTCGAAGGTGCCGAGTGCGAGCCGGCCGATCGACCCGGCGGCCCGCCGGCAATAGACCAGCAGGTCGGCGTAGCTCTCGAAGGCGCTCGGGACGACGTCGCTCTCGACGCCGTCGATCAGCTCGCCGAAAGCGGCCAGCGGGATCGGCAGCCGGGTGGCGGCGTCGGCGAGGGCATCGAGGACCGGGTCGTCACCGGTGGTCCCGTTGCCGGGGTGGCCCGCCAGCAGCACGGCGACCTGGTCGCGTACCTTCTCGAGGCCGGCCATCTTCTCCTCCGGCGGCAGCGTCGAGTCGCCGATGTCGTCGATGCGCCGGGCCAGCGCGTAGACCGCGGCCAGCGCCCGCTTCCGGTCGGGCGGCAGCAGCCGGATTCCGAAGAAGAAGTTGCGGGCCTCGGTGCGGGTGATCTCCAGGCAGTGGTCGTAGGCGGCGAGCACCGGGTCGGTCGGTGCCTCCACCATGCGCCCAGCCGTTGCCGGGGGCGGGGCTTGCGCCCGGGCCAGCACCCGCAGCGTCTCGGTCGCCCGCTTGGGCACCGACGCCCGTGGACGCGCCCCGAGGACGTCGAATCCGGCCTCCTCCAGCGCGTCGAGGGCGGCCAGACCCCCGGCCAGGTAGGCGGCGACCGCCAGCCGGGCCTCTCCGGTCAGCTCGGCGATCAGCGGGAGCCCCCCCTCCAGCATGGTGCGGGCGCGGGCGACCTCGAACGCCATCATGCGCCGGAACGGCTCCGACGCCTCGTCGCTGTCCAACTCGAATTCGAAGACCCCGAACCGCCGCAGGTCCTCCTGGGGCAGGTAGATCCGCCCTGCGCGGTAGTCCTCGGCGACGTCCTGCCAGTGCTCGGCCAGCTGGAGGCCCGAGCAGATCCGGTCCGACCAGTCCTTGGTCTCCGGGGTAAGCGCACCGAACAGCCGCAGCACCAGCTCGCCCACTGGGTTGGCCGACAGCTGGCAGTAGCCGAGCAGCTCGTCGAAGGATTCGTAGCGCACGATCCGCTGGTCCCGGCGGTTGGCCTCGATCAGCGCCAGGAACGGTTCCGGCGGCAGGTTGGCCTCGGCGACGGTCGGCCCCAGCGCGGCGATCACCGGGTCGTCCGGGGTGCCCCCGTCAAAGAGCTTGGCGAGCTGGGCGGCGATGCCGTCGAGCAGCTGGTCCCGGTCACCGAAGGCGGCGTCCCCGGCCTGGTCCACCAACCGGGCGTAGCCATACAGGGCGAGCAGGTGCTGACGCATGCCGGAGTCGAGGAACCGGGAGGCGACCGGGAAGTTCTCCAACCGGGCGCGGCGGCTGAGGTCGGCAGGCATGCCGAGGGCGGCGCGCGCCCCGGCAACCGCTCCAGGGTCCCCCGCAGCCGAGGCCGGCCGCGGGTCGACGACGTGCAGGGTCATCGGCCGCCGCTGCGACCGGCTGGGTCGCCGCGGCAACTCGTGGTGAACAAGTGGCTCTGGGAACCAACCATCGCCGCACCACCTCGCTGAGCATCAGTGCGTGCTCGGCGCCCTCCCACCCCACAGGGTGCCCACAACCCCGGACCAGGCGTTGGCCGGTGCGTCTGAACCGGACAGTCACTAAGTCTAGTCAACTTTGGGTTGGCCCTGCCTATTTTTGGGGTGGCCCTGCCCATTGGCGCGAAGGTTCTGCGTAGGCTCGGCTCACCTCTGGTGATCCTGGTACCGGTTGCGCCGACGGCCGCGTTTGCGGTTGGCCGACGACGAACGCAGTATGGCGCCACTCGAAGAGATGCGCCGATGGCGCGGGAGCAATCGCCCGACGGTGCCGGTCTGCGGAACCACCCGCACGTCCACACCCTTCGCCGGCCCGGGCGGCGGGCATGGACGTGCTCGCGTTCATGCCGATTCCGGGGAGGGGACGAGGGAACGCCAGAACTCCTGGATGATCCCCGGCGGCAGGGTCGGGAGGGCCTCGGCATCGGTCGTAACCCCGATGGCGACGGTCTCCGCCCAGGACATCGCGCCGACGGAAAGGGCCATGTCCTCGGCGAGCGGCACGATCGGGTAGGCGACCGGCACCGGGGCGCCGCCCAGGTACAGCTGGTGGGCCGGCCCCGGCATGTTGGTGGCGATCAGGTTGAACCACTTCCCGCGGTACATCCAGCGGGAAACGGCGGCATGCAGCCGGGCGGGGGTGAGCGACCCGGCGGCGGCCATGACGAACTGCGACCCCCGCGGTTGCTGGGAGAAGCGCAGTGGCTTCATGGCCGCCTGGACGGCGGCGAGGCGCTCAGCGGGGCTCAACCGCGTCGCCGGGATGTCGACCAGCAGCGCGGAGGTGTGGCTGCCCGGTTCCACCGGGCCGTGGCGGCGGGTTGACACCGGTAGCGATGCCCGGGCGGTGGTGCCGTTGGGGCCGGCCGCCGAGGCGGGGGCGAGTTCGGCCACGACCGCCGAGGCCAGCGCCAGGGTCAGCTCGTTCGCCGTGGCGTGGTGCGCCCGCCGGACCGCCCGGAACTCGTGCAGGGGGAGGTCGACCAGCACCAGCCGGCGGCGGGTGCCGAGCGGCCGGCTGAGCGCCGACGGTGGCGCCGGGCCAGCCCGGGCCAGCTCCCAGACCCCGCGGGCGGTGCGGGCCGACTGCTGCCAGGCGACGCCTGGTGAGCGGGTGGCGGTGTGCCAGCCGGCGGCGGCGGTCCGGCCGGCGAGCGCGAGCTGCTGGCGGAGCGCCTGACCGGTGATGCCGGCATCCGGGGTGCCCCGCCCCGGCGGCGCCGGGTCCGGGGTGCGGCCTGGCGGGACCTCCGGGGTCTCGTCGAACAGGATCGACGCCCCGGCATGGATTGCCCCCAGCCCGTCTGCGACGGCGTGGTGCACCTTCAGCAGCACCGCCTGGCTGCCGTCGTCCAGGCCGTCCAGCAGGTGCGCCTGCCACAATGGGTGGGCCCGGTCCAGGGCTACGTTCATCGCCTCCGCCACGTAGGCCTGGAGCGCCGCTCGGTCGCCCGGCGGGTCGAGACGGGCGGCGAAGACATGGCGCTCGATGGCGAAGCCCGGGTCGTCCACCCACACCGGGCGGGCGACGGGCAGCCGCGGGAAGGCCAGCCGCTGGGTGAGCCGCGGCCACTGGCCCAGTTTGGCGGCGATATGGTCGCGGAGCTGTGCCAGGGACGCCGGCTC
>DAIQBQ010000266.1:0-4537 GCA_036781065.1 Actinomycetota bacterium | reverse complement strand
CTGACGATGCCTCTACCTTTGCCCTTTATCGATACCGACTGGAGTGGCCTGCCCGCTTCCTGTCGCTGGTTATGGTGGCGACCGGCTCCCTGGTCTTCCTCGGGACCGGCACGGCCACGGCGGCGACGCTCTCGACCCAGGTGACGACCGCCACTGTGCCCATGGCCGACGCTGCGGGCACCGCGACCAACGCCGTCGCCTCCTGCGCCGCCGGCACACTGGTGGGCGGTGGTATCTCGCTCGGGCGGGTGAGCGACACCGCAACGCCCAACAACGGCTTGAAGGTCAACGGGACGATGCCAAGTGACGCGTCGGGAAACCCGGCGACCAACGCCTCGACGGACCCTGCCAGCTGGACTGCGGTGGGTGGCTACGGCGGCCAGGCGGAATCCGGGGACCAGGTCACCTCCTTCGCACTGTGCGCCAGCGGTGGGCCGACCCACACCGAGGTCGTCACGGCGACTGTGGCCGGAACGGCCACCCAGGGCAATCCCGTGCAGGTCGCGACCGCTACCTGCCCGGCCGGGACCACCCTGATCGGCGGCGGTGCCCTCGGGACCCCGCCCTCGCAACCGAGCTTCAAGCCGATCGCCAGCTACCCGAGCGACGTCTCGGGCACGGCCGTCGCAGACGGATCCCAGGACCCGACCTCGTGGTCCGCCTACGGATCCGCGGGCCAGCCCGACCCGACGACACAAGTCGTCACCGCCCTCGCCCTGTGCGCCACCGACGGGGGGCTCTCGACGACGGTCTCGCGGGTCGACGCCTCGGGACCGCAGACCGCCAGCACCTACACGACCACGACTGCCAGCTGCGCCACCGGCACGCTGATGGATGGGGGCTTCGCGATCGATCAGGGCGGGGCACAGCCCCAGCAGGGGGTGCACGCCCGGGGGAGCTTCCCGAGCGACGCTGGCGGGGTCGCCGTCGGGGACGGCGCGAGCAACCCGTCAAGCTGGACCACCATCGTCCAGGCCGGCGGCCAGAACACGCCGGGGACCGACGTCCACGCCTTTGCACTCTGCGCCGCCGCCCAGGTGACGCCGCCCTCGACGGCCGACGTCTCGTTGGCCAAGACCTCCTCGCCCGACCCGGTGACGGTGGGGAGCCCGCTCACCTACACGCTGACCGCGGCCAACGCCGGACCGGATCCGGCTACCGGGGTCAGCGTCACCGACCCGCTTCCAGCTGGGGTGAGCTACACCTCCGCCTCGGCCTCGCAGGGCTCGTGCACCCAGGCCTCGGGCACGGTCAGCTGCACCCTGGGCACGCTCGACCTTGGCGCCACCGCCACCGTCACCATCGCGGTGACGCCGAACGTGACCGGCACCGTGTCCAACACCGCATCGGTCAGCGCCAACGAGACCGATCCCAACCCGGCCAACAACTCGGCGACGGCGACGACCACGGTCACCGCCCAGGTGATGCCGCCCTCGACGGCCGACGTCTCGTTGGCCAAGACCTCCTCGCCCGACCCGGTGACGGTGGGGAGCCCGCTCACCTACACGCTGACCGCGGCCAACGCCGGACCGGATCCGGCTACCGGGGTCAGCGTCACCGACCCGCTTCCAGCTGGGGTGAGCTACACCTCCGCCTCGGCCTCGCAGGGCTCGTGCACCCAGGCCTCGGGCACGGTCAGCTGCACCCTGGGCACGCTCGACCTTGGCGCCACCGCCACCGTCACCATCGCGGTGACGCCGAACGTGACCGGCACCGTGTCCAACACCGCATCGGTCAGCGCCAACGAGACCGATCCCAACCCGGCCAACAACTCGGCGACGGCGACGACCACGGTCACCGCCCAGACGACCTCCAACCAAGCCGACGTGTCGCTCCGGATGAGCGGCCCCGGGCTGATCCTCCGCTCGAGCCCGTACGCCTACACCTTGACGGTGAGTAACGCCGGGCCTGCAACGGCCACCGGGGTGGTCGCCGTCGATCACCTGCCGAGCGGGGTGCGGTTCGTGTCCGCATCCTCGACCAAGGGTTCCTGCAAGCGGGAGGGCGGCCTGGTGACCTGCTCGCTGGGCACCTTGGCGCCAGGAGCATCGGTGAAGATCACCCTCAAGGTGACCGCACATGCCTTTGGGTTCATCACGAATGTCGCCTCCGTCCACGCGGATCAACCGGATCCGGTTCCTGCCAACAACAGCGCTCAGGTCACCTCCCTGGCGCTGGCGGTGTTCGGCCAGCTGGGTTTCTGATCCCGGCGTCCGGGTGCCCATCGAGAAAGGAGTAGTGATGGCATCACATTGGAGCCGCCTTGCGGGGGTCGCCTCGCTGCTGGCGATCGCCGCGGTAACCGCTCTCCCGGAGCCATCCTGGGCGTCGACCTCGCTCTCGACGTCGGTGGTCAGTGCCAGCGCGACGGGCCCGAACACCGCGAACACCGAAGTCGATGTCGTGGCCCACTGCAGCTCGAGCATTGTCAGCGGCGGGGGGGCGCGGGTCGATGTCACTTCGGGTTCGCTGCCCGATGGGCTGAAGCTCAACGGCGCCACTCCGAGCACCAACGGCACCGGGCAGTCGGGCAACGGCGACACCAGCCCGGCCTACTGGCTCGGCGCCGGGGGAGCCGGGGGTCAGGCGCCGTCGAATGCCCAAACCTGGGCCTACGGCATGTGCATCGCCCAGGGCACGGGCAAAGGCCCGACGGGGACCACCGTCGTAGTGTCCAGTGTGTCCGGGCCGAACGCGGCTGACAGCATCGCCACTGCGGTGGCGACCTGCCCGACCGGAGACCGCCTCCTGAGTGGCGGAGCCCGTACCACGCCGGGTACCGCCGGGGGCCTCAAGGTCGCCGGCAGCTTCCCCAGCACCACCTCCGGCACCCCGATCACCAGCGGCACCAACCCGTCGTCGTGGGCGGCGGTCGGCCTCAACGGCGGCGCGTCCGGAACCAACACCACCTACGCCTTCGCCGTATGCAGCACCGACAGCACGAACCCTACTGTGACGGTCGAGAACGCCGAGGTCGCCGGCCCGACCGGGGCCAGCTCGGGGGCCATGGCCACCGTCTCCTGCCCGGCGAACACCGCCCTGCTCGGCGGCGGGGCGTTCATCAGCAACAGCTTCGGGATCCCTGCCTCGCAGGGCGACCACCTGACCGGCGATAACCCGAGTGACTCCAGCGGGAACCCGATCACGTCGGGCTCGGCTGGTTCCTGGACGGCCCAGTCGCACACCGGTGGGATGGCCTCCAGCGGCACGGTCACCGACGTCTGGGCGATGTGCGGCAGCTCGACGTACTGACGCCGGACCGCCCATGCCGGCCGGCGATTCCCCGTCCCCAGCTCACGCCCCGCGATCCGATCCCGGGCCGTGAAGCAGAGGGTCAAGGGGGTGGGTGGTTCCGGTGCCGGCCGGCGATGCGTAGCCCCGGTCTGGGCCCGAGTGGTCCAGGCCGGGGGCAACACCCGCCCAGGTGGCGGGACTGCGGGCAGAGCGCCCAGCTGTCCGTCGCCCCTCCCGGGGCTGGCTGGCCGCCGGCGTCGCCGATTCCGGCGGGCCGGCGCCGTCTGCCCACGCACGCCAGCTACCTGAGCAACGCCATCGAGGATGCCGCTGCCGCGGCAGAAAGGACGGATGGACATGGATACGAGCGCACGAGGAGGCGGGGGGAGCGCAGCTGCCCGGCGGGTGCTCCGGGGTGACGTCGGCCCGGGTCGGTCCCTTCGCCGCGGCTGGCGGACGGTAGCTGCGATGGCGGTGTGCAGCACCGGGGCGATCATGATCGAGCCGCACAACCCGATCCAGCTTCCCGGGCACCGGGCGCTTGGCTGGCTGGCGTTGCTGATCGCCATGCGGCTGGTCGGCGGGCCGGGCTGGGCCGCCCTGGTCGGGACCGCATCGGCTATCGGGACGATGGTGATCGGGCGGTCGCCCAACGGCAGCATCTGGGGTGTGCTGCAGTACGCGGTAGCCGGGATCGGCGTCGAGGCGTTCCTCGGCATCCGCTCCTCCCGCCGTCCCTCGCCGGCGCTCCTGGCCGGGGCAGGGGCGGCGATCCTAGCGCTGGTCGGCTGGATCACTCCCGTCAGCAACAGCTTCGTCGGCGGGGCAACCCCCCGGGCTGTGTGGTTGTCCCTGTCGCAGATCCCGGCGCAGTCCTGGGGCCGCCTGCTCGCCTTCGACCTCGCCTTCGGGGCGGCTGCCGGCCTGATCGGCCTCGCCGTGGCGATGGCGGTTGCCTGGACGCTCGAGAGCGCGGGCGGCCACGGCCGTTCGCTCAAGCGTGGCAACGCTGCCCGCTCCCTGCACCGGCAACGGGCGACTTCCGAGGAGACCGTCCTCCCGGTGGGCTGACCGCCCGGCTGAATTGATCGAAGCCAGCCAGTCCCTTCCCGTCCCAGTCCGTGGCGGCCCCCTCGGGCCGCCACGGGCGCGCCGCACCCCGGAGGTTCCCGGAAGGCGCCACCGGAGGGAGGCTTCCGGGGCGGCGGCTAGTGGTGTGTCCCTCAATTACGGCGACATTCGAACGGTCCTGCATCCCCGCTCGCTGCGTTGCTCGTCGGTTGCATAGCTCCGCTATGCGCCC
>DAIQBQ010000265.1:0-4621 GCA_036781065.1 Actinomycetota bacterium | reverse complement strand
CCGCCGCTGCGCTGGAGGATGCCGGCGCCGAGACCGGCGCGATCCGCTGGCGTTTCGTCGAGCGCTTCGAGCGGGTCCGGGGCTGGCAGGCCCACCGGCTGGGCGGTCTGGCCGAGGTCGCCGAGTGGTCCCCGTCGCTGGCGGGGGAGCGCCCGGTCGCCGGCTGCGTGCTGGCCAACGAGGTGCTCGACAACTTCCCGGCGCACCTGCTCGTCGTGGGGCCGGGCGGGGAGCCGCAGGAGGTCTACCTCGACCTCGACGGCAGCCACCTCGTCGAGCAGTTCGGGCCGGTGTCGTCGCGTTCGCTCGAAGCCCCGGCCCGGGAGGCGGGGGCGCAGCTGCCCGAGGGCTCCCGTTTCGAGCTCTGCCCGGCACTCGGGCCCTGGCTGGACGAGGCCGCACGGGCGCTGGAGTGCGGGTACGTGTTGCTGATCGACTACGGCGACGTCGAGCCGTCGCTGTGGTTGGAGCACCCGGCCGGCACGATCGCCACCCACGGGCCGGTGGACCTCAGCCGGTCGGTGCTCGAGGACCCCGGGGCCAAGGACGTCACGATCGGGGTCAACTTCTCGGCGGTGGGGCGGGCCGCCGCATCGGCGGGCTTCACCGATCAATCGCTGTGCTCGCAGCAGGCCTGGCTGCTGTCGCTCGGGCTGGCGCGGCTGGCCGAGGAGCTGGAGCTCGCCGGGTTCCAGGCAGCCCTCTGCGGCTGGCTCCAGGACGCCGCGGCGCACCAGGCCCAGCTGAACACGCTGCTCGGCCTCGCCGACCCCGAGGGCCTGGGCTCGATCTTCGTCTTCCGGGCCGCCAAGGACGCCCCCGCTCCCCATGCGGTACGGGGGGCTTGGGCGCCCGGCTGAGTCGCGGCGGGTCGGGCTGCTGCCCGGTCAGCCTTCGTCCCGGTGCACCGTCGCGGTACTGAAGGCGGGGAGGCACACGGCGAGGTACTCCGCTCCCTCGGCCCCCGGCGAGCTGTAGCGCACCCATTCCCCCGGCCGGCAGTGGACTGCCTGGCCGGCGCTCACCTCCAGCCGGCCGTCCTCGGACTCGACGACCAGGGTGCCGTTCAGCACCACGGTGAACTCGTCGAACTCCGGCCGCTGCCCGGGCTCGATCCAGCCGGACGGGCTGCGCATGCGGGCGACGCTCAGACGGGCCTCACGAGTGCTGGCACGGCCCACGTACTCGTCGATCGTCTTCGGGGGCTGGCCGGCGGCGGTCACCCGGGCCGGCCCGTCGATCAGTTCGGGCACGGCCGTCAGGCTACCCGGCTGCCGCCTTCATCGGTTGGCCCTGCCGGTACAGCTGCGGCGGTTTGTTGCCGGCCGACTGCCCGCCGTCGATGGGGATGACCGTACCGGTGACGAACGACGACTGATCCGAGCACAGCCAGAGCACGACCTGGGCGACCTCGGCCGGGGTCCCGAGGCGGCGCATCGGGGTGGACAGCCCGGCCAGCCGCTGCGCCTCCGGCCCGGCCGCCTCCAGGTGGTAGGTCAGGATCGGCCCGGGGGCGACGACGTTGACCCGGATCCCCCTGTCTGCGTAGTCGAGGGCGGCGACCTTGGTCAGCCCGATGATCCCGGCCTTCCCAGCGACGTAGGCCCCCAGGTTGGTCGTGGCAGTGCGGCCGGCCACCGAGGCCATGTTGACGATCGCCCCGCCGGCCGGTCCCAGGTCGCTGGCCAGCATGGCCTGGATCTCGAACTTCATCCCGAGGAACGTCCCCCGGACGTTGGTGGCGATGCCCAGGTCGAACCCAGCCGGGTCGATGTCGGCCAGCGGTGCAGGCAGCGGCCCGGCGCTTGCGTTGTTGAAGGCGTAGTCGAGCCGCCCGAAGGTCTCCATCGCCCGGTCGACGAGCCGGGCGACCGAGCCGGCGTCGGTCACGTCGGTCCGTACTGCAAGCGCCCGGCCACCCCGGGCCGCGATCCGCTGGGCCACGGCTGCGACTGCCGCCTCGTCCCGGGAGGCGAGGACGACGGCCGCCCCGGCCTCGGCGAACGCCTCGGCGGTGGCCGCTCCGATCCCTTTGCTGGCCCCGGCGACCAGCGCGACTCTGCCCTTCATCAAACACCTCCGTCATCGGTACAATCTTAGAGTGACTATAAGAGTATAGACGCAAGACGTTTGGAGTCGCAAGAGAAAACCTGGTAGCATCGGGGCGTGGACAGCACCCTTGGGCTCCGCGAGCGCAAGAAGCTGCAGACCCGCCAGTCGATCGGCGAGGCCGCACTCAAGCTGTTCGCCGAGCGGGGGTTCGACGCGGTGACGGTTGCCGAGATCGCCCGGGCGGCCGACGTCTCCGAGGCGACGGTGTTCAACTACTTCCCCACCAAGGAGTCGCTGGTCTACAGCCAGATGCAGGCGTTCGAAGCCTCGCTGCTCGATGCCGTCGCCACCCGGCCGGAAGGGGAGTCGGTGCTGGAGGCGTTCCGCCGAGTCGTCCGGGACGGGACTCCGAGGCTCGGTGAGCCGGAGGTCGGCGATGTGATTGCCCTCGCTGGTCGCCTGGTCGGGGGGAGCGCCGCCCTGCAGGCCCGGGAGCGCCAGATCGTGGCCGAGTACACGGACCGGCTGGCCCAGCTGATCGCTGCCGAGGGTGGGAGCAGCGCACTCGAGGGCCAGGCCTGGGTGGTCGCCAACGCCCTGATGGGAGCGCAGCGGCAGTTGGTCGCCTTTGTCCGCGCCAATGTGCAAGAAGGCCTCACCGGCCCGCCGCTCGCCCGCGCTGCCCGGGCAGAGATCAAGCGGCTCTTCGGCCCGCTGGAGCGGGGCCTCGCCAGCTACGGTGCGAAGCGTCCCGCCGCCCGCCGGCAGGGATAGGCCTTCTCCCTGCCCGTTGCACTGCGGCAAGATCGTTCTTTGTAACCTGGCGGCTCTATCTGACCCCTCACGTTACAAAGAAGTCGTTGCAGAGCTTCTGCCGCGGGCCGCGGCCCAGCGCGCCTAGACCGCTTCCCCCAGGTACGCCGCCCGCACCTGTTTGTCGTCCAGCAGCGCCCCGGCGGTGCCCGACAGCACCACCGTCCCCGTCTCCAGCACGTAGCCACGGTCGGCCAGCCGCAGCGCCTGAGCGGCGTTCTGCTCCACCAGCAGCACGGTCGTCCCCTGGCTGCGGATCTCGGCGACGATGTCGAAGATCCTGACCACGATCATGGGGGCAAGGCCCATCGACGGCTCGTCCAGCAACAGTAGCCGCGGCCGGCTCATGAGCGCCCGCCCGATCGCCAGCATCTGCTGCTCGCCACCCGACAGCGTGCCGCCGGTCTGGCCCCGCCGCTGCTCCAGCACCGGGAACAGCTCGAAGACCCGGCGCAGGTCGGTTGCCAGGTCGACCCGGCGCCGGTACGCCCCCATCTTCAGGTTCTCCAGGACGCTCATCTGCGGGAAGATCCGCCGGCCCTCGGGCGCCTGCGACAGCCCCATCCCGACGATCTCGTGTGCCGGCGCCCCGTCGATACGCCGCCCGTTGTAGGTAATGGACCCGCTGCGCGGGCTGAGCAGGCCGGAAATGGTCTTGAGCAGCGTGGACTTCCCCGCCCCGTTGGCACCGAGGACGGCGACGATCTCTCCCTCGTCGACGGTCAGGCTGATCCCCTTCAGCGCTTCGACGACTCCGTAGCGGACCCGCACCTCCTCCAGCGCCAGCAGTGCGGTCACGCCGGGGTCCCCAGGTAGGCCTCGACGACCCCCGGGTCCCGCTGCACCTCGCCCGGCGAGCCGTCGGCGATCACCCGCCCGAAGTTCAGGACGACCACCCTGGAGGCGGCGGCCATCACCAGGCGCATGTCGTGCTCGATCAGCAGGACGCTGATGTTGGTCTCCGAGTTGATCCGCCGGATCAGCGCTTCCAGGTCCCGCTTCTCACTGGCATTGGTGCCGGCCGCCGGTTCATCGAGCAGCAACAACTCCGGCTGGGTGCCGAGTGCCCGGGCGATCTCCAGCCGCCGCTGGTCGCCGTAGGGCAGCGACGCCGCCAGCTCGTTCGCCCGGCGGGCGAGGCCGACGAAGCGCAGCAGCTCCAGCGAGCGCTCGTCGCCCTCCTTCTCCTCCCGGCGGGTGCGCGGGAGCCGCAGCATCGCCCCGACCGGCCCGGTTTTCTGCCGGCACTCGACGCCGATCTTGACGTTCTCGAAGGCGGTCAGCGCGGCGAACAGGCGGATGTTCTGGAAGGTCCGGGCGATGCCCAGCCTGGTCACCTGGTTCGGCTTCCTGCCGAGCACCGACGACGAGACGCCGGTGCCGCTCCGGAAGGTGATCGAGCCCTCCTGGGGGTGGTAGACGCCGCTGACGCAGTTGAACAGCGACGTCTTGCCCGCCCCGTTCGGCCCGATGACCGCCAGGATCTGGCCCCGCTCCTGGGCGAAGGAGACGTCGGCCAGGCTGGTGACGCCGCCGAAGCGAAGGGTGACCGACCGGACCTCGAGGACCGGATCCGCAACAGCCCCCGCCGGCGGGGCCGGGTCCGCCGTCACGCTCACGGTGCGCCTCCGGGTGGCGCCAGCGCGTCGGCGGAGATCACGCCCTCCTCGGCCAGGCTCAGCTCCCGCTGCCGCCGCCGGGACGGGATCAGGCCCTGCGGCCGGAAGATCATCAGGATGACCAGCAGGCCCCCGAA
>DAIQBQ010000264.1:0-4622 GCA_036781065.1 Actinomycetota bacterium | reverse complement strand
CATCGAAGCCTGGCGCTCCGGACGTCGGGCTATCGCCGGGCGACATCGGCACGGTGTCATAGTGGGCCATCAGGGCCACGGCGGGCAGGGCGGGATCACGCCCGGGCAGGACGCCGATCAGGTTGACGGCGGTGAAGTTCGCCGCCCGCATCCCGCAGATCCGGCGGTACCTCATCGACACCCGGATCGACTTGATCGCAAGCTACCTCACCGGCCGGCGGGTCATGGTCACCGGGGCGGGCGGGTTCGTCGGCGGGTACCTCCTCGACGAGCTCATCGCGGCCGGTCATGAGGTCTCCGCCGCCTCCCACGGCCCGTGGCGGGCCCCCGACGGGGTCGCCGCCGAGGTGTTCGACATTCGTGACGCCGCCGCGGTCGCCGAGGCGGTCGGGCGGGCCGAGCCCGATGCGGTGATCCATCTCGCCGCCCAGGCGTCGCCCCGGCGGAGCTGGCAGTCTCCGGACGAGACCTACCTGATCAATGTCACCGGAACCAGCCACCTGCTGGAGGCGCTCGTCCCCCGCCCGCACACCAGGGTCGTCCTGGTCGGCTCGGCCCAGGAGTACGGGTTCGGGCGCCAGGACCGGCCGATCCTCGAGACCGACCCGCTCCAGCCGCGGTCGCCCTACGGGGTGAGCAAGGTCGCCCAGGAGTTGGTCGGCGCCCTGTACCGCCAGCAGTACGAGATGCCGGTGCTGGTCGCCCGGCCGTTCAACCACACCGGGCCCGGCCAGAGCACCGAGTACGCGGTCGGCGCCTTCGCCGCCCAGCTGGCGGCGATCGAGCGGGGCGACCAACCGCCGGTGATGAAGGTCGGCTGGCTGGAGGCCCGGCGGGATTTCCTCGACGTGCGCGACGTCGCCGCCGCCTACCGGCTGCTTGCCGAGCGAGGCCGGCCCGCCGAGGTCTACAACATCGCCTCGGGGAAAGCCGAGCGGATCGGCGACCTGCTGGATATCCTGCTGCACGCCGCCGGACTCGACGGGAAGGTCGACGTGACCGCCGAACAGGAGCCGCGGCCGGGCGACCCCGAGGTCCTGGTGGGCGACGCCAGCAAACTGCGGGCCGGGCTCGGTTGGGTGCCGGCGATCCCGTTGCCCGTCTCGCTGGCCGAGACGCTGGACTGGTACCGGGCTTGCCGGCCCTAGGCGCACGAAGGAGGGGAGCTGAGTTTATGAAGGTGCTGATCACCGGGATCACCGGCTTCGTCGGGAGCCACCTCGCCGAGTTCTGCCTCGACCGCGGCGACGTGGAGGTCATCGGGACCTACCGCTGGCGCAGCCCCCGCGACAACATCGCCCACATCAAGGATCTGACCCTGATCGAGGCCGACATCCTCGATGCCTCCTCCTGCCGCACCATCCTGGCCAAGGTCAAGCCCGACTGGATCTTCCACCTGGCCGCGCAATCGTTCGTGCCCACCTCGTGGAACGCGCCGTCCTCGACGATGACCACCAACGTCGTCGGCCAGCTCAACCTGTTCGAATCCCTCCGCGAGCTGGGCGCCCTCGACACCCGCTTCCACGTCTGCGGCTCGAGCGAGGAGTACGGCTTCGTCGTCCGCGAGGAGACCCCGATCACGGAAGACAACCCGTTGCGACCGCTGTCGCCCTACGGGGTGAGCAAGGTCGCCCAGGACCTGCTCGGCTACCAGTACCACCGCTCCTACGGCCTGCACACGGTCCGCACCCGGGCGTTCAACCACGGCGGCCCCCGGCGCGGCGAGGTGCTGCTGCCATCGGACTTCGCCAAGCAGATCGCTGAGATCGAGAAGGGGCTCCGCGAGCCGGTGGTCCGGGTGGGCAACCTGGAGGCGCTGCGCGACTTCACCGATGTGCGGGACATGGTGCGGGCCTACTGGCTGGCGCTGGAGAAGGGCACCCCGGGCGACGTCTACAACATCGGCAGCGGCGACGCCCCGAGCATCCAGGAGGTGCTCGACCGCCTGCTGGCCCTGACCGACGCCACCGTCGAGGTCCGCCAGGTGCCCGAGAAGATGCGGCCCTCCGACGTCGAGATCCTGATCTCGGACTCATCCAAGTTCCGGTCGGCGACCGGCTGGGAGCCGAAGATCTCGGTTGACCAGATGCTGGCCGACACCCTCGACTACTGGCGGGAGCGGGTATAGGGGGGAGCCTCCAACAAATGGGGGATGCGCGCCGGGAATCGGGCCCTTCCCGCGTGCTGTACGCTCGATACTGGAGGAATGGGCGCCCCAGGAGCCGGGGTCTTGGCTCTACTCGCTTTCTAGAAGGCGCCCTGCGAGCCGGTGAAGACGTCCTTCGTGGCGGTGGTGGCGGCAACGCTCTTCCTGGTCGCTGCCCTGTTCGGGATCGGCAGCGGCAATGGGACCCCTTCGTCGTCGCCGGGCACCATCCTGCTGGCCGGGTCGGGGGCGGGCAGGGGGCCGGGCGCGGCTGTCCCGCTGATCATCCCCACACCCGGCGGGTCGTCCCGGCAGGCGAGCTCCGGAGCGGCTGCCGGGGGCGGTTCGGGTGGGCCCGCGGTCGAGGCGGTGGGCCGGAGCGTCCAGCAGGCCAACCTCCTCCAGCTGCTCAACCCGTCCTCCTCCGCCGCCAACTCGGGCGCCGGTGGTGCAGGGTCAACGGGCCCCGTGATGCAGGCGCTGAGCGGCATCACGCCGGTGCCGGAGTCAACGATCACCACGCAGCCGATCATCCAAAACCCCACCCCGTTGGCGACCGGAGGCAAGACCCCGCCGCCGATCACGACGTCGCCGATCACCGGGCCCCAGCCGCTCCCGTCGCCGACCGGCAACGGGTTAAAGGGGATCCTCGGCCGTGTCGGCGGACTGCTGGGCTTGGGTCCGACCCCCACCCCGTCACCGAACACGCCGACCTCGACCGCCACCCCGCCGGTCACCTCGACGGCAACCGGCGGCTAGATCCAAATCGGTATTGCGGCTGGAGTTAGCGAGCGATCCTCTGGGTCTTTTGTGTCACCTGGATCCGGCAGTCCCTTGACGCCCGCCGGAGATCAGCACAAGAGCCCCGGTGGCGCGGGCCTGGCGGGACCTCGATCGGGACCTCCATCGGGACCTCCACGAGCTCATCGTCGACACCGCCTTACGGCCTGAAATTTGACTCGTCCGTGCAGATCTTTCAGGCCTAGGAGGGTCCGCAGGAGTTTTGTGGATCGCTACACACAATAATGAGGGCCCACGATCCACAAAACACTCGATGTTCAGGGCGCCTTGGTGCAGGCTGCCTCGTTGGGGCGTAGACGTGGGCAACGGCGTCGTCGGAGACGATCTCGTGGCCATGGCCGGCCAGCCCCTCGTAGGAGGAACCCTTGGCCACCAGCTACCGGCGAATCACCCGAGTTTCGAGGGGAGAGCCTCGAGGGTCATTCCGGCCAAGCACCCCGGCCAGGCACCCCACCTCCTGCGCCACGGGCAAGGGCAACGGCGCACAGCTCATCCGTCAGCCCCGTCCTCAGGGTAGCGACGGCGGCGACGACAGCCCGATCGCCTCGTCGGCCTCGGGCTCGAGCGACTCCAACAGCTGGTCCGCCTCCGACTCCAGCGGGGCAACACCGGTGGCCAGCCGCACGCCGAGCAGGACCCCCAGCACCACGGCGCTGGCCGCCGAGCCGGACAGGAACGCCAGCTCCACCCGGAGCAGCAGCCCGTGCACCAGGGCGATCATGGCGGCGAAGCCGAGCGACCCGGCGACCCACCCGATCGTGAGCGACAGGTAGGCGCGCAGGGCGATCAGTGCCTGGCCGAAGGTCAGCGCCACGATGAACACGATGCTGGCCCCGCTGAGGAAGGCGAAGTCGGCCCGGCCGAGGTGGAACTTCGAGCCGAACAGGATCTTGAGGGCGAACGGCCCGGCCACAAATGCCCCGGCCACGGCGGCTACGCCCAGGATGCCGACCGTAGCCAGCAGCTTGGCGAGGGTCGTCTTGAACTCCTTGAATTCCGCTTTGGCCGCCAGGTGCGCCAGCTTCGGCAGGAGGGCCGCCAGCACCGCCTGGAACAGCACGACCGGGACCCGGGCGATCACCAGGCCGGCGAGGAAGCGTCCCGCAAGCGGCTCCTGCGCCCTGGTCGACAGCACCTTGACCGCGATCGGCGCCAGGTTGACCAGCAGCTGGGCCAGCAGCGAGGCGGCGACCAGGTACCCGAGGGCGGCGCTGAGCTCGCCCCACGGGGCCTGCGGCCCGGGCTTCACGAGGTGCCGCTGGCTGGAGAGCACGATCGGTGCTGACACCAGCGGGGCGATGCCGAAGGCGAGGCCGTAGACGCCGACGGTCTTCCAGCCGACGGCGGCGAACGCCACCGCCGGCAGGAAGCGCAGGACGCCTTCGCCGCCGACGAGAGCGCTGTAGGCGCCGAAGCGCCGGTTCCCCGACAGGTAGCCCCGGGAGACGTAGCCGACGTAGAGGCTCGCCAGGCAGACGAGGAAGGCGAGGAACAGGACGCTGTGGCCGTCAAAGAGCCGCCGGTTGACCGGCGAGAACACGATCGCCGAGGCAGCGACGAGCACGGCCAGCATCGCCGCACCGAGCACGATTGCCCGGCGGAGCACCGGCGCCGCCCCGATCCCCCGGGCGCGGCGGGCGGCGATCGCCCGGGAGACCTCCTGCTCCAGCGGCAT
>DAIQBQ010000263.1:0-4623 GCA_036781065.1 Actinomycetota bacterium | reverse complement strand
GCCCCGCCCGCCCCGCCCGAGCCGGGGCACGCCGCGGCCCTTGATGCGGCTGACCTTGCCGGGTTGGGTCCCGGCCGGGACAGTGACCGTGACCGGGCCGTCGAAGGTCTCGACGGTGAGATCGGCACCGAGGGTTGCCTGGCTGAACGGCACGTTGAGCGTGGTCCGCAGGTCATCCCCCTGCCGGTTGAAGCGCGGGTCCGAGGCCACGTGGATCGACACGTAGAGGTCGCCCGCCGACCCGCCCCGCCGCCCCGCCTCGCCCCGGCCGGGGACCCGGAGCTGCACGCCGTCGTCGACGCCTGGGGGAACCGTGATCGGGACCTCGTCGACGTGCTCCATGCGTCCGTCACCGCTGCACACCCGGCACGGGGAGGTGATCTCCTCGCCGGAGCCCTGGCACTGCGGACAGGTGAACGAGGTCATCACGTTGCCGAAGATGCTGCGGCCGACCTGGCGGATCGCCCCGCTGCCCGAGCAGCGCGAGCACCGGGCCGCCGAGGTGCCCGGCTCGCAGCCGCTGCCGCCGCAGGTCGAGCAGCTGGTCAGGTTGCGCAAGGTCACCGACCGGGTCACCCCGTGGACCACCTCCTCCAGCGACACCTCCAGCTCCAGGGCCAGGTCGTTGCCCCGCCGGTTGTCGCCGCGGCGGCCGTAGGCGCGGAACGGGTCGCTGCCAAAGAAGGAAGCGAACAGGTCGAACGGGTCGAAGCCTCCAGTGGGCATCTTGGCGGTGCCGAACATGTCGTAGTCGCGGCGGCGGGCCGGGTCCGACAGGACGCCATAGGCCTCGGCGATCTCCTTGAACCGCTCCTCGGCATTCGGGTCGTCCGGGTTGGCGTCTGGATGGTGCTGGCGGGCCAGCTTCCGGTACGCCTTCTTGATCTCCTCCTCGGAGTCGGTCTTGGCGACGCCGAGGACCTCGTAGTAGTCGCGGGCCATTGGTCAGCTCGCCAGGTCTTCGAGCAGGCCGGACAGCGACCGGACCACCAGGTTGACCGCCGAGATCGTGTGCGGGTAGTCCATGCGGGTCGGACCGATCACGGCCAGCGTGCCGTGGCGCTCACCGGAATCAGCGCCGTAGGAGGCGAGCACGGTGGCGCACGCCCGCATCTGGGCAATCGGGTTCTCGTGGCCGATCAGGACGACGAACGGTCCCCGCTCCTCGCCGTCGGCCACCCCGTCCTGGGCGCCCCTGGCCTCGCCGAGCAGCGCGGCGATCACCATCGGCCGCTCCAGGGCACCGACGATCCCGTGGGCGATGTCGAGGTCGGAGAACTTCTCCCGGGACAAGATGTTGGCGGTCCCGCCGCGGAAGACCCGCTCCCAGCTCCCGCCGCCGACGATGCGGTCGATCTCGTCGGCGATCCGCGCCCGCCATCCCTGCGGGTCGGCACGCAGCCGGTCCGGGATCGCCTCCAGGACCTCGCCGGACAGCTCGGCGTTGAGCCGCATCGCCAGCTCAACGAGGACCGGTTCCCGGGGCAGTTCGGGCACGTCGAGGATGCCCTGCTCGACAACGCCGGTGTCGGCGATCAACAACAGGCCGACCCGTCCGTCGGAGCGGGCAAGCAACTCCAGCCGGCGCAGGCGGTTCTCCCGGGAGGGTGGAGCGGCGACCACGGTCACCGCCTCGGTGACCTCGGAGAGGACCTGAGAGGTGGCGTCAAGGGCCTCCTCCAGGGCGTGGAAGCCACGCTCGAAGGCCCGGGTGATCGCCTGGCTCTGGCCGGGCGGCAGCTCGGGCCAGGACGGCCCCGGCCAGTTGTCGATGAACCAGCGGTAGCCGAGGTCGGTCGGCACCCCGCCCGCCGAAGAGTGCGGGCGCTGGATGTAGCCAAGATCCTCCAGCAGCGCCATGTCGTTGCGCACCGTCGCTGCCGAGACCGACAGCCCGATGCTCTCGCTCAGCGCCTTGGACCCGACCGGCACACCGGCGCGTACGTACTCGCGGACGATCGCCCGCAGGATCACCGCCTTGCGCGAGTCAAGCACCTCTCAACCCTCCGGCTCGGGTACAGGTCTGCACCCAACACCAATGTAACGCCCACCTCGGTGTGGAAGGGATGCTAATGGATCGGCCCTGAGTTCTGTTGCTACATTTGCGATAAGTAGTCCGATTGAGGTCGAGCCATACGCTGCCGGCGCCTGGGCGCTAGTAGGGTGGGCCAAGCCCAAGTGTCAGCCAACTCCACCCTGGAAGGGAACCCGCCGTGCCCAAGCCCCACGTGACCGTGCCCGACGGCCCGCCGCCCACTGAACTGGAGGTTACCGACCTGGTCGAAGGCACCGGTGCCGAAGCGGCGCCCGGCCAGACCGTCAGCGTCCAGTACGTCGGGGTCTCCTATTCCAACGGCAGGCAGTTCGATGCCTCCTGGGACCGCGGCCAGGCGTTCTCGTTCCCGCTCGGCAAGGGCCGGGTGATCAAGGGGTGGGACCAGGGCGTGGCCGGGATGAAGGTCGGCGGGCGCCGGCTGCTGGTCATCCCGCCGCACCTCGGCTACGGCGACCGGGGCGCCGGTGGCGTGATCGAGCCGGGCGAGACACTGATCTTCGTCGTCGACCTGGTCGGGGTCCACTAGCCCGCCCGTAGGTCTGGCTGGCCGGGCGTCGTGGCCGCTCTGCTGTTCGACCTCGATGGGGTCCTGGTCGACTCGCTCAAGGCCTACCGGGAGGCCTGGACCGCGTGGGCGGTGGCCTACAGGGTCACCCGGGAGGAGTTCCCGACCGACCTGCACGGGCTGCGGCCGAAGGATGTGATCGTCCGGCTGCGGCCGGATTCGCCGGCGGCTGTGGAGGACTTCGACGCCATCTTCGACAAGCTGGTCGGCACCGACGTCCTGGCGATGCCGGGTTCCGCAGAACTGGCGTCGGCGCTGGATGGGCGGCCGTGGGCGATCGTCTCATCGTCGCAGCGCCGCCACGTCGTGGCCGCCCTGCGGGGGGCTGGGATCCCGGACCCCCCGGTGCTGATCTGCGGGGACGACGTCGCGGCCGGCAAGCCGGACCCGTCGTGCTTCCTGCTGGCCGCTTCGCGGCTTGGAGTGCCCGCCGCCGACTGCCTGGTGGTCGAGGATGCCCCGTCGGGCCTGGCGGCGGCCCGGGCGGCGGGGATGGCCTCGGTGGCGGTGGCGACCACCCACGACGCCGGATCGCTTACGTCCGCCGACCAGGTCTTCCCGACCCTGACCGAAGCCGCTCCCTACCTGCTGGCGAGGTCCTCCGGCACGTCCTGACGCCGGTTCCACTTCAGTTTTGTGGATCGCTACACTCAATAATGAGGGCCCATGATCCACAAAACTCCGGACACGCGCCAGGCTGATCCTCAGCCGAGGAGCGAGCGGGCTACGTGGCCCCACAGGAAGAAGCCGTCGTCGGTGAGGGCAACCCGCTCCGGGGTCACCGACACCAGGCCCAGTCGCTCCGAAGCTGCCAGCTCGGCCGCCCAACGCGCCGCGGGGTCAACCCCCCACACCGACTCGAACGCCGGACGGTCGATGCCGCCGGCGAGGCGCAGGCCGAGCATCGCCGCCTCAGCGGCCCGCTCCCCGGCCGCCAGGCACTCCGAGTCCTCCTCCACTGCGGGCGCCAGTTCCACGTACGTACGCGGCGACCGCACGTTCCACCAGCGCCTCCCGGCGGCGAGCGAGTGCGCCCCGGCCCCGAAGCCCAGGTACCCGGCCCCGGTCCAGTAGCCGACGTTGTGGCGCGACCAGCAGCCGGGCTTCGCCCAGTTGGAGACCTCGTAGCGGACCAGACCCGCCGGGCGCAGAACCTCGGCCGCCGCCTGGTAGCGATCGGCCTGCTCGTCGTCATCCGGAGCGGCGACCCGGCCCCGGGCCACCCAGGTCGCCAGCGGGGTCCTCTCCTCGACGGTCAGCGCATAGGTCGAGACGTGGTCGACCCCGGTCTCCAGGACTCCCTCCAGGCTCGCCCGCCAGCCGGCCGCCGACTCGCCCGGGGTCCCGAACATCAGGTCCGCGTTGACGTGCTCGAACCCCGCCGCCACCGCGTCCCGCACGGCGCCCAGCGCCCGGGCAGGACCGTGCGCGCGGCCCAGCCACTCCAGCACCGAAGGGGTCAGCGACTGCACCCCGAGGCTCACCCGGGTGAAGCCGGACTCGAGCAGGGCGTCGAAGCCCGCCCGATCGACCGACTCCGGGTTGGCCTCCAGCCCTATCTCGGCCCCCGGGGCCACGGCGAACGACGACCGCAACGCCGCCAGGATCCGCCCCAGCTCACCCGGGGCCAGCTCGGTCGGGGTCCCGCCGCCGAAGGCGATCGTGTCGACCGGGCCCCCGTCGGCGGCGGCCTCGACCTCCCGGATCAAGGCCTCGACATAGGGCGCCTTGACGTCGTCCATGCCGGCGTGGGCGTTGAAGTCGCAGTACGGGCAGTGCACCAGGCAGAACGGGATGTGCACGTAGACCCCTCGGCCGGGGCGCAGCGCGGGGGCGGTGGGGAGCGCCGCCAACGCCGGAGCGGCCGGCGTCACTTCTTGTCGTCCAGCCGCAGTGCCGCCATGAACGCCTCCTGCGGGATCTCCACCGAGCCCACCTGCTTCATCCTCCGCTTGCCTGCCTTCTGCTTCTCCAGCAGCTTGCGCTTGCGGGTGATGTCGCC
>DAIQBQ010000262.1:0-4640 GCA_036781065.1 Actinomycetota bacterium | reverse complement strand
GCGACAGGCCGGGATTTCGACTCAGAGCCCATCCCTTGGAATTACTCATCTAGGCTTAAGGGCGACGGTTCCCTCCGGTTCGCCTGAGATGCGAACAGCCACTTTGTGGCACTAGAGCCGACTCATTCAGTCGGCGACCTGGATGGGAGTTGGGGCCGGGGGTGATGCTAGATCACCCATTGCGGACTAAACGGTCCGCAATCCCTGGGTGTACGCGCCCGTCTCGGCGGTATGAGGCTCGCTCGCTAACGCTAGCTAGCTAGCGACCGTGCGGTGCTGAAAGAGCACCGCCTCCGGCCCGTCGTAGCGGGTCGAAGAAGCTGAGGGCAGCCTGACCGCTGGGACGGGCGGGAGGGTGGCAAGCAGCCCTGACAACGACGGGACGGACCAGCACTGCGAGATGATCCGGGCCCGGCAAGCAATACGGGAAGGTGGGCGTCGAGGTTGACCCGACCACGGCCGCCATCGCCGCCGCCCTGTACCCGCGGGCCTCGATCCGGCCCGAGGGCTTCGAACAGACCCGCCTCCCAGAGGGCTCCTTCGACCTTGTGATGGGCAACGCGCCCTTCGCCCGGGTGGTTCTTCACGACCTCGGCCACAACCGGGGCCGGCACTCGATGCACAACCACTTCATCATCAAGTCCCTGCACCTGAGCCACCCCGGAGCCCTGGTGGCGGTGATCACCTCCCGGTTCACGATGGACGCCCGCAACCCCGCCGCCCGGCGAGAGATCACCGAGTTGGCGGACCTCGTAGGCGCTGTCCGCCTCCCCGGCGGCGCGATGCAGGCGGCGGGTACCGGGGCGGTCACGGACCTGCTGGTCCTGCGTCGCCGTGCTGCCGCTGAGCCCCCGGCCGGTGTGTCGTGGGAACGCACAGTCCCCCTCCAGCTCGCCGACGGCCAAGTGAGCATCAACCAGTGGCCTCAAAGCCGGCCGTCAACCCACAGTTGACGGCGGCGCCAAGACAACCTAAGGTTGACGGTGTCCCGCGGTCGCACCCCGACCGCCGCCCTCAAGCGAAAAGGAGACCGCCCGTGGAGCCCGAGTCCGACCCCGAACCGGTCCGCATGACCAGCACTGTCCGGCTGGACGACCTGATCGACGCCATCAAGAAGGTGCACAGCGATGCCCTGGAGCAGCTCGCCGATGCCGTGATCGCTGCCGAGCACCTGGGCGATGTCGCCGACCACCTCATCGGGCACTTCGTCGACCAGGCCCGGCGCTCGGGCGCCTCCTGGCAGGAGATCGGCCGCAGCATGGGGGTGACCAAGCAGGCCGCCCAGAAACGCTTCGTGGGCAAAGGGGAGGGGACCGTCATGGATCCGGCCGACGGCTTCAGTCGCTTCACCCCTCGTGCCCGCAACGTCATCATTGCCGCGCAGAACGAGGCGAAGGCGGCGCGCAACGACCGGATCGGCACCGGGCACCTCATCCTCGGCCTCCTCTCCGAGCCGGACGGCCTCGGCGCCAGGGCGATCGCCGCCCAGGGGATCAGCGCAGAAGCGGTCAGGGAGGCGGTTACCGCGACCCTGCCGGTGCCCGGCGGGAATGTCCCGGAGCTCGTACCGTACGACGCGGCAGCCAAGAAGGCCCTCGAGCTCACCTTCCGCGAGGCGCTCCGCTTCGGCCACAACTACATCGGCACCGAGCACATGCTCCTCGCCCTGCTGGAGCAGGAGCAGGGCGTGGGAGTGCTGAGTGGCCTCGGCATCACGAAGCAGGTGTCGGAGGCGAACATCGGCGCCTCCCTCCGGCAGATCCTCTCCCGGAAGGCCGGGCAGGCCGGGTGAAGGCCGGGCGGGCCGGGTAGGCGCCGTCCGTTCATCAGCCTGGACGGTGCTGCGACGCGGTCGCTGTCTGCGGAGAGCCCGACCCTACGAATCGTGGCTGATCGTCTGGTAGGTGGTCTTCGCCACCTGCCATCCTGCCGAACGGCTCAGGGGTGCACCTCGTTCAGGCGACCCTTGCTCACGTCGTAGACGAAGCCCCGGACCTCCTTGTGCGGGATGAACGGGCTGGCCTTGATGCGGGCGATGCTCTGGCGGACGTCGGCTTCCAGGTCGCTGAACGCCTCGAGGGCAAACGGGGGCCGGATCCCGGTCGCCTCGACGATCTGGTCCTTCACCGCGTCGTCCCGGAATGTGAGCATCCCGCAGTCGGTGTGGTGGATGAGGATGATCTCCTTGGTCCCGAGCAATCGTTGTGAGATGACCAGTGACCGGACGGCGTCCTCGGACACGACCCCGCCGGCGTTGCGGATCACGTGGGCATCACCCTCTTCCAGGCCGAGGATCTTGTGGACGTCCAGGCGGGCGTCCATGCACGCCACGACCGCAACACCCCGCGCCGGGGGCATCGGCAGGTCGCCCTTGGCGAAGCTGGCGGCGTAGGCCTCGTTGTTGCGCAGTAACTGCTCGGTGACGCTCATCTCGCTCCTTCCTGAGGCGGATTCCTTTCGGTCGCCGCCGGGTCCGCCGGCGGCACGGAGAGCGTAGATGACATTTCACTATTTTGCAAGGGACAAACCGTTTTCCCTGTGTATAACTGAGAAACATGGGCTAGGGGAACGGCTAGGGGCTGCGACTCCCGCTCAGCAGTCCGTACACCCACGAGGGCAGTGGCTCCCGCGCCGCCACGGTCTCGGGCAGCGCCTCGACGCCGGTCCGGGCGGCGACGACCCCAGCGGCGATGGCACAGGTGGCGTCCCGGTCGCCCAGGCCGGCCACCGTCGCCCACAGGCACTCGGCCAGGTCGTCCAGCTGGTGCGCCGCCGACCACAGCGCAAACGGCACGGTGTCCTGGGCGCTCACCCGGGCGCCGCTGCCCAGGACCGCGGCCGCCCGCACAACCGGCGTGTCCCGGCCCAACCGGGTGGCCGCCACCAGGCCATCGCGGACCAGACTGGGCGGGACCCGCTCAGTGATCAAGGCAAGGAACTCGTCCGGCCCGGGTGCGGCCGACCCGCGGGACCGGGCGGCCAGGGCGGCGCCCACGGCGACCGCCACCGCTCCTGCCGCTGCCTCCCGGTGCGCATGGCTCACGGCTGCACTCAACGCCGCCTGCTCCACGACCTGGTCAAGGTCCTCGGCGAACCAGGCCCCCAGCGGCGCCACCCGCATCGCCGCCCCGTTGCCGAACGACCCCTGGCCGGAGAACTGCGCCTCGGTGACGGTCTGCCAGTGCTGCCCCTCGGCGATCGCCTGGAGCACCCCCGGCATCGCCGGCCCGTAGCCTCTGCTGGGGTCGAAGTGGCGGGCGAAACTGAGCGCCAGGGCGTCCTGGACGATCTCGCCGTGCTCGCACAGGACCTCGAGGATCGAGAGGGCCATGTTGGTGCCGTCGGTCCACCGCCAGAGGGGCTGCGGCGCCCGCCGCTCGGCGATCGCCCCGGCGAGCACCGACGGGTTGACGAAGAACTGCTCGCCGAAGGCGTCGCCCAGCGCCAGGCCCTCCAGGCACCCCACCACGCGCTTGGCACGGCTGCCCGGGAGCGGGCCGCTCATGGCCGCACTTCCTCCAGGCGACCTGTCGCCACGTCGTACAGGAAGCCCCGCACGTTCTTGTGGGGGAGGAACGGGCTCCCCTTGATCGCCGCGATGCCGGCCCGGACGTTGCTCTCCAGGTCGATGAACGACCCGAGGGAAAACGATGGGCGCTCTCCGGTCGCCTCGGCGATCCGGTCGGCCAAGTCGCCATCAGTGAAGCCCAACATGCCGCACCCGGTGTGGTGGATGAGCACGATCTCCGTTGTTCCGAGGAGCCACTGGGAGATCACGAGCGACCGGAGGGCGTCCTCGGTGACTGTGCCTCCGGCGTTGCGGATCACGTGGGCATCGCCCTCGGCCAGGCCGAGTATCTTGTGGATGTCCAACCGGGCGTCCATGCACGCCACGATGGCGACGCCCTTGGCCGGCCGGCTGGGCAGGTCGCCGTGGGCAAAACCGGCGGCATAGGAGTGGTTGTTGGCGAGCAGCTGCCCGGTGAAGCTCATCCAACGAACTTAGCGGACCGCCTCGTCCGCGTCTCTTGGCACCATGCCCCGAGCACCCAGAACCCCATCACGGCCACGAACAATGCCGCAAGGGTAGCCGACGGCTCCCCACCAGCGCCGCCGCCGTGTGCCGGGTCAGACCGGCCACCGCTGCGCCGGCCCGGTCAGCGGCACGACCAGCAGCAGGCCCCTGAGCGAGTACATCAGCACCGTATGCCGCACGATCCCGATCCCGTGATGCCCGCGGTGGTCCCCCGGGCGTGTCCAACACCGAGATCGCCGGGGAGCTGTTCATCAGCTTGGCGACGGCGAAGGCCCATGTCGCCCTCCTGCGGGCGAAGCTCGACGCCCGCGACCGGGTGCACCTCGTGATCGCCGCCGACGATTCCGCTCTGGTGCCGGCCCGGTAGTCCGGTCTGGTGCCGCTCGGTGCAGGCACACCAGGTGACGGGCTCGCAGGCCCTCCCGCCGGCCCCCAGGTTCGGGCGTGCCCTCACAGCGGGCGATAAGGCACCCGGCGTCACCTTGAGGCCGTGCAACCGCGGCGGGGACCGCCACCAGCACGGTGGCGGTCGACACCACCCGCGGGGCGGCCGGGACGGGGCGCCTCGCGGGTCACCGTCCCCTTCGCTGAGCGGGCTGCCGCC
>DAIQBQ010000261.1:0-4643 GCA_036781065.1 Actinomycetota bacterium | reverse complement strand
GCGCCGGCAAGCCGGGCGCCGCCGAGTGCCACCAGCGCGCCTGCGGTCCACTCGGCGTGGCCGAGCGACTCGGCCCGCTCCAGCGCCTCCTCCGCCGCCGACTGGGCCTCGTCGGCCCGGCCGAGCGAGGCCATCACCAGCGACTCCTCCAGGCGGCAGTAGGCCTCCCCCTCCGGGTGCCCCAGCTCCCGGGCGAGCTCCAGAGCCTCGGCAACGTCGCCGAGGCCCTCCTCCCCGCGGAGCATCCAGCCAAGGGCCGCCCCCCGGGCGCCCAGCGGCCAGATCGCCCGGGCAAGCTCTCCGGAGTCGGCGAAGAGCCGGGCGACCCGGCGCAGTGCTTCGGCACCGGCGGCGATGCGGCCCTCCATCACTGCGGCCATCGCACGACCGTCGAGCACGTTGGCCACGCCCAGACCGTCGCCGGCCTGCTCGTAGAGGGCCAGTGCCTCGTCGTACCGCCGCCCGGCCCGTTCCGTGGCTCCGGCGTTCATGTCCACCACCGCCCCGACGTACAGGGCCTCGGCCCGCGACCGGGGATCGTCCCGTGCCTCCAGCAGGGCCTGGTCGACGAGGTCCGACGCCCGGACCAGGTCGGTAGCCCCCGAGGTCAGCATCGCCAACCGCGCCATCCTGAGCGCCCGCTCTGGCCCCGAGGAGGCGGCGATCGCCTGGGTCAAGTCTCGACGGGCACCGGCAAGGTCGCCCCGATGGGCCCTGGCCTCAGCCCGGATCCCCAGGAGCTCGTTGCGCTCCGGGTGCGCCCCGGCCAGCGCCAACCCGCTGCTCGCCAATGAATCCGCTTCGTCGACGGCGTGGCGCCGGAGGGCAGCTCGGCCGGCGGTCGCGAAGGCCTCGACCGCGGCGCCAACCTGGCCGGCGGCGCGTAGGTGTGCCGCCCGCTCGGCGGAGCCGGCCTCGCGCCCCCCGAGCGCCCGCCCCAACGCGCCGTGAAGCTGGGCGGCCTCGCCCGGGCTGAGGCTCTGGCCGATGCTCTCGGCGATGAGGTCGTGCGAGGCCGCCCAGCCCCCCTCGCCGGAACGGACCAGGCCGGCCTGCGCCAGGGCATCAAGGTCGTCCAGAACGGTTCCCTGCGGCTGTCCGGCAGCCTCGGCGAGCAGCGCCGCCGGTGCCTCCCGGCCCAGGAGTGCCAGCAGGACCAGCAGCGTGCGCCTCCGGGGAGCCAGAGCTGCGACCCGGCCCAGGATGCTGCGTCGCTGGCCCCCGATCACGACGGCGCGGGCCTGCTCGACGCCGGTCGCCGACCGGAGCGACCAGCGGCCCTCCGGGGCGACGACGACGAGCCCTTCCTCGGCGAGGCTACGGAGCGCCTCCGCCAGGGTGAAGGGGCTGCCGTCGGTCTCACCGACCAGGAGCTGGGCCAGCACCGGGTCCCGGGCAAGGTCCCCGACTCCCGCCGGGGTGAGCGGGCCGAGTGTCACCCGCCGGGCCGTCGGACCGCCGAGGATCCTTCCCAGGATCTCCCCGGGGCGGAGCTCCTCCGGCCGGTAGGCCAGCACCCAGCGTGCCTCGGGGACGCGGCGGATCAGGAGGCTCAGCAGGGTGGCACTGGTGGGGTCGGCCCACTGCAGGTCGTCGATCAACACGACGGAGTCCGGTCCGGCTGCCGACCGAAGGATCCGCACGGCGGCCTCCTGCACGAGGGCCCGCTGGTTCTCGGCCGATACAGCGGCTGCCGGTGCGACCTCCAGCTCACCAAGGGTGGGCATCGCCTCCGAAAGCGCCGACTGCATGCGGAGGGGAAGAGCCCGGGCTGCGGTGACGTCGAAGGTAAGGGCCTCGGCAATCAGCGCCCGGGCCAGGCTCCACGGCTCCTCGACCTCGGGCAAGAACGCCCGCACCGCAAGGGAAGGCCGGCCCAGGCGGGGCTGGACCTCCGCGAGCAACCGGGACTTTCCCGAGCCTGCCGGCCCGACGACCTGGGCCACGACCCCAGGGGTGTCAAGGAACCCGAGGAGCGCCGTCAGCTCCTCCGACCGCCCGACCAGGCGGAGACGGGTTCCTGCCGTGGTTGCCCCGGCCCCGATCCTGGGGACCCTGGCTTCCTGCGCCTCGGGAGACGCGACCCCGGCCCGCAGCAGCCCGAGCTCAAGGTCGGCCACGCCCGCCGATGGATCGACGCCGAGTTCGCCGGCAAGGCGCTCCCGAAGCACACGCAGGGTGCCCAGCGCCCCGGCCTGGTCGGCCGAGGCCGCCAGCGCCTTGGCCAGCAGCACCGAAGCCCGCTCGCGCAACGGCTCCTGGGCCACCGCATGCTCGGCGAAGACCACCGCTCGTCCCGCCTGCCCGCACGCCAGGGCCGCCTCGGCCGCTCCCTCAAGCGCGTCCTGGTGGGCGCGGAGCAACTCCCTGCGGTAGCCCTGCGCCCAGTCGGCGTAGATATCCTCGGGGAGCGGCTCGCCTGCCCAGCTGTCGAGGGCGGCTTGGAACTCGCCGTGGGCCATAGCCCATGCCCCCGAGGCGGCCGCCTCCTGGCCTGCCCGCACCCGGGCCACGAAGGTTTCGGCGTCGACCCGGCAGCCCTCAGCCCCGACGAAGCACAGGCCACCGGACACCGCAATGAGCAGCCCCGGATCCTGGAGCGCCCGGCGCGCCCGGCTGACCAGGACGTCGACGTTCGCGCCCGGGTCCATGGGTGGCCGGCCCGGCCAGAGCGCCTCCACGATCACTTCGCGGGGGACGGCCGACCCTCGCCTGGTCAACAGGAGCCGGATCAGGGTGCGCACCAGCCGCCCCGCGAAAGCCCCGGGCGGGACCTCCTGGCCATCGACGAATACCGCAAACCGGCCTAGCAGCTGGATGTCGGTGCGCCGCCCCCGCATGGGCTCATTTGACCCCCCCCTCGGGACACCTCGCAAGGGCCTTGCGGACATCCGCAGGGATCCTGCAAGGAGCGCCTCCTAACGTCCCCGTCGACGGGCTGATGGGCAGCCCGGAGAGAGGAGGCAGCAATGGGCAGCGCATCAGCAGTGCTCACGCAATACCTGGGCCTCATCGACGCCCAGGACCTCGACGGGGTACGGGCAGCGGTGACCGCGGATGCCGAGACGCTCGCACCTGGGGTTGAGTTGCATTGCCCCGAGGCCATCGCCGGGTGGGTCAACGTGTTCAACCGGGCCTTCCCCGACCTGCACCACGAGGTGCGCTCGGCGGTGGAGATCGATGGCACCTGCTGCGCCGAGATCCGGGCGACCGGGACGCACACCGGACCGCTCGCCTCGCCGCAGGGCGACATCCCGCCGACCGGCAAGTCGTTCGTCCTGAACTACGCCGAGGT
The DNA here is from genome assembly GCA_036781065.1 of Actinomycetota bacterium. Taxonomy (GTDB): domain Bacteria; phylum Actinomycetota; class CADDZG01; order JAHWKV01; family JAOPZY01; genus DAIQBQ01. Next base: position 1,348 of record DAIQBQ010000261.1, on the reverse strand, counting down.
GGCCAGGGTCGAGGGCGACCGCCTGGCCAGCGAGCACATCTACTTCGACCAGCTCGGCTTCCTGCAGCAGCTCGGCCTGGTGTAGCCGACCCGCTGCCGCAGGTAGCCCGACCCGCATCGCGCGAGAGGAGCCCAGACGATGGAAACCCAGACGATGGAAACCCAGGCCGTGGACTCGCCGGCCGTCGACGAAGCCAAGGCCGCTGCCTTCACCGGGCGGGTGCTCGGTGACACCGCCGCCGCCGCCACGATCGTGCTTGCCGCAATCGGCGACAAGCTGGGGCTGTTCAAGGACCTGGCCACCAGGGGACCGGCGACCAGCGTCGAGCTCGCCCGGCGGACCCAGACCAGCGAGCGGTACTCCCGGGAATGGGTCGCCGGCATGACCGCGGCGGGCTACCTCACCTACGACGCCGCCGGGGGGACCTACGCCCTTCCCGCCGAGCATGTCCCCACCCTCGCCACCGAGGCGGGGCCGGCGTTCTTCGGAGGCGTGCACCAAGAGCTGATGGGCGCCATCGCCCAGTACCGCCCGCTGGTCGACGCCTTCCAACACGGAGGGGGCGTGGACCTGCCCACCTACCCCGACGACCTCCACACCGGGATCGCCCGGTTCACCACCATGTGGCACGAGCACCTGCTGACCCAGGTCTGGTTGCCCGCGGTGCCCCAGGCCCAGGCGATGCTCAAGCGAGGCGTTGACGTCGCCGACATCGGCTGTGGCCAGGGCAAAGCGCTCATCAAGCTGGAGGAGACCTTCCCGCAGTCGCGCTACGTCGGCTACGACAACCTTGCCAGCAGCGTCGAGCGGGCCCGGGCCAACGCGGCGGCGGCCGGCGTTGGGGACCGGGTGCGGTTCCTGGAGCTCGACGCCGCCCGGGGCCTGCCGGAGCGCTTCGACCTGATCACGGCCTGGGACGTCGTCCACGACGCCGTCGACCCGCTCGGGATGCTGCAGAGTGTCCGCGAGGCGCTGCGCCCGGGTGGCATCTTCCTGTGCCTGGACATCAACTGCGCCGACGACCCGGCGACCAACACAGGCCCGGTTGCGACGCTGTTGTACGGCTTCAGCCTGCTGCTCTGCATGCCGGTCTCGCTGGCGCACGGCGGCGCCGGGCTGGGGACCCTGGGGCTCCCGGAGTCCAAGCTGCGGGAGCTGGCGACGAGCGCCGGGTTCTCCTCAGTTACCAAGGTCGCCATGGACAACCCGTTCAACAACCTCTACGTGGTGCGGCGGTAAGCGGCGCCGGTCTACGGTGGCCCGCCGCCCACAGTGGCGGCGGGCCAGCTGTGGCGCCGTTTTCGAACGGGTCGAGCGTCGGCCCCTCCATACCGGTAGTACGCACCG
>DAIQBQ010000260.1:0-4680 GCA_036781065.1 Actinomycetota bacterium | reverse complement strand
GGGTGCTGCCGGTGAGGCCGCCGCCGCGCCGATCGCAGGCGCGTGGGCGGCGAACTCTGCGCTCGGCCGCAGGCCGCCGGCCAGCGCCTCGCCCGCCGCAGTGCGGGCCAGCTGGCCGTCGATCACCCACCCTGGCCGGGCCGGGACCGCCTCAGGGGTCACCGGGCGCAGCGACCGCCCGGCGAAGAGCGGGGCGATGTCGAGTTCCACGCCAGCGGTGGCCAGCCGGGCCAGCGCTTCCAGGAACCGACCCAGCCCGGGCTCGCTGCCCACCTCGCAGGCGATGGCGGTGTGTGGGCGGTCACCGAGGATCTTGCCGACCAGGTTGGTCAGCACCCGGCCCGGCCCGCACTCGACGAACACCCGAGCCCCGGCCGCGTACATCGCCTCCACCTGCTCGACGAAACGCACCGGCTCGGCCAGCTGCCGGGCCAGCAGCGCCCGGATCGATGCCGGGTCTGCGGCGTGCTCGGTCGCGGTGGTGTTGGACCACACCGGGTAGGCCGGGGCACCGATTGGCGAAGCCTCGAGGGCCTCGGCGAAGGCGGCGGCGGCGGCGGCGACGACCGGTGAGTGGAAGGCGCAGGCGACCGCGATGGCCCGGCCGGCGATGCCCCGCTCGGACAGTCCTGCCAGCGCCGCCTCCACGGCAGCCGTCGGTCCGGAGATCACGGTCTGGTCGGGGGCGTTGAGGTTGGCGACGACCACGCTTCCCGCGGCCGGGATCGCCGCCAGTGCTTCGCGCACGGTCGGCTCGTCGGCCTTGACCGCCGCCATCGTGCCCGGGTCGTCGCCGGCGGCAGCGAGGATTGCCGCGGCCCGGGCTTCGCCGAGGCCGAGCAGGTCGCCGGCCGGGATTGCCCCGGCGGCGGCGAGGGCCACCAGCTCGCCGAAGCTGTGGCCACCGGCGAGGTCGGGCTCGATCCCGAGCCAGCTCAACAGGTCGTAGACGGCCAGGCCCCCGATGGCCATCACCGGCTGGGCGACCGCGGTGTCGGTGATCGCCCGGCGCTGGGCCTCCCGGTCGGCCGGGGTGAACGCTGCTGGCGGGAACAGGGTCGGCACGTAGCGGGCCGCACCGCCCTGCAGGTGCCGGTGCAGCCGGGGGAAGGTGACGAACAGGTCGGAGAGCATTCCCGGGCGCTGGCTGCCCTGGCCGGGGAACAGGTAGGCGATCTTGCCCGCCTCGGTCCCGGTTCGGGCCAGCACGCCGTGGCCGGAGCCGCCAGCCGCGGCCGCCAGTTTCGTTGCCATATCTTCAAGATCGGTCGCAACGAAGGCAAGCTGAACCGGTCCCCGGCCCCCGGCTGTGGCCGCGTAGGCTGCGAGGTCGCTCAGCCGCCACGGCCGCCCGGCGGCGTCGTTGGCCGCCGCCACGCCGGCCAGCCGGGCCGCGGTCACCTGCGCCTCGGCGGGGTCCGCCCCGGTGAGCAGGAACAGCTCGGCCGGCCACTCGTTCCGGGCGTGTTCGGGCTCGGGTGCACCGCCGTACCCGCTCAGCACCGCGTGGAAATTGGTCCCCCCGAAGCCGAACGCGCTGACGCCGGCGTGGCGCTGCTCCCGCGGCACCGGCCACGGGCGGGGCTGCTGGTCGAAGAAGAACGGGCTGGTCTCGGCCTGCCAGCCGGGGTTCGGCTCGGCGATGGGGCCGGTCGGGGGGCGGACCCCGGTATGGAGCGCCTCGGCCACCTTGACCACCCCGGCGATCCCTGCGGCGCACTTGGTGTGGCCGATCTGCGACTTCACCGACCCCAGCGCACAGGACCCGGGCGCTGCCCCGGCCTCGCCGAACACCTGTGCAAGCGCGGCCAGCTCGGTGCGGTCGCCGACGACCGTCCCGGTCCCGTGGGCCTCGATCAGGCCGACCTGGGCCGGACTCAGGCCGGCGGCGCGGTAGGCCCGCTCCAGCGCCCGGCGCTGGCCCTCGGGCCGCGGTGCGGTCAGCCCCAGCGACCGGCCGTCGCTGGAACCGGCGACCGCGTCGATCACCGCGTAGATGCGGTCGCCGTCGGCCTCGGCGTCCGCCAGCCGCTTCAGCACCAGGCAGGCGACGCCCTCGCCCAGGGCGATCCCGTCGGCGGCGGCATCGAAGGTGCGGCACCGGCCGGTCGGTGACAGGGCGTGGGCCGAGGCGAACATCAGGTAGTCGTAGACGCCGTTGTGGAGGTCGGCCCCGCCGCACAGCACCAGGTCGCTGGAACCGGCGACCAGCTCCTTGCAGGCGGCGTCGAGGGCGGCCAGCGAGGAGGCACAGGCGGCGTCGACCGTGAAGTTGACCCCGCCGAGGTCCAGCCGGTTGGCGATGCGCCCGGCGATCACGTTGGCGAGCACGCCGGCGAAGGAGTCCTCGGTCAGCGCCGGCAGGTGCTCCGCCAGCGCCGCCGGCATCGACCCGAAGTAGGACGGGAAGAGCGCGCGGAAACCGTAGGCCATGCCCAGGTCGGTGCCGCCCTCGGCGCCGAACACCACCGAGGCCCGCTCCCGGTCGAACGGGCGCCCGCCGGCTGCCCATTCTTCGTCGCTCTCCCGCCAGCGATAGCCGGCGTCGGTGAGGGCGCGGGCAGCCACCTCCAGGGCGAGCAGCTGGACCGGTTCGACCGCAGCCAGCGACGAGGGCGGGATCCCGTAGGCGAGGGCGTCGAAAGGAACCGGCGGGATGAAACCGCCCCACTTGGACGGGGTGGCGTCGCCTTCCGGCTCCTTCCCCCCGCGCCCAGGCGCCTTCCGGGCGTAGGCGTCCGGGTCCCAGTAACGACCGGCGTCCCAGCGGGAGCCGGGCACCTCGGTCACGGCGTCGACTCCTTCCAGGATGTTTGCCCAGAAGCGGGCCAGCCCGTCTGCCTGGGGCATGACGCAGGCCATGCCGACGATTGCCACGTCCAGCGGTCGCCGCGGTCGCCCGGCGCCGGACCCCGCCGCGAGGACCCGTTCGGCCGCCGCCTGCTCCAGGTACCGGCCGGCGCCCTCGGTCACCTGACGGTGCAGCGTGGCGAGGGTCGTCGTCGTGTCCCGGGCCGTCGCTGCCTGGCCGAGCATGTACATCCCGGACTGGCGCTGCTCCTCGGGGCCGACCTGGACCAGGGTCTCGCCGTCACGGCGCACCCCCTTGCTGGCGATCCGGAGCCGTCCGAGGTTGAGCCGCTCGAGCTCCTGCCACATCTCCTGTGGCGTGGCGCCGGCGTCGAGCAGGCCCTCCCGGGCGCGCGTGAAGGCGGCGACGTAGGGTGTGCCGGCACACCGGGTCACATGGCCCGGTGAGGTCTCCAGCAGCACCGTCTCGGTGCACTCGATCGCGGCCTCCTGGAAGCCCGGCAAGATAGCGCCGGAGGTCACCGCCTCCTCGGTAAACAGGTAAGCCGTACCCATCAGTACGCCGATCGACGCCCCCCGCTCTACGAGGGGCGCGGCGAGCGCGGCGACCATGGCCGCCGAGCGCTCGTCGTGGATCCCACCGGCGAAAAGCACCTCGAGGCTCGGGAAAAATGGTCGCTCGGAGGGTACCCGCTGCCGGCTGGCGCCGAAGGCGAGGAGCCGCTCGACCTGGGCCTCCCACAAGGGGAAGCTCGCCCGGGGCCCGATGTGGCCGCCGCACTCGGAGCCCTCGAAGACGAATCGCCTGGCCCCGCCCTCGAGGAACTGGTCGAGCAGCCCGGGGGAGGGCACGTGAAGGAAGGTGGCGATACCCGCCGCCTCCAGCCCGGCTGCCTGGTCGGGGCGGCCTCCGGCGATGAGGGCGTAGGGCGGGTGAGCCTCGGCGACGGCAGCCAGCTGGGCCTCGCGCAACTCCGCCGGGACGAAGCCCAGGATGCCCACCCCCCAGGCCCGGTCGCCCAGCATGGGTCCGGCCTCGGCCAGCAGCCGGGCGACCTCCTCGCCTGTCATCAGGGCCAGCGCCAGGAAGGGCAGGGCACCGGCGTCGGCGACGGCGGCGGCGAAGGCGGCACGGTCGCTGACCCGGGTCATCGGGCCCTGGGCCACCGGGAATGCGAATCCGGGATGAGGCGACGATCCCGCCCGGCGGCCGACGCCTCCGCCGGGGGCAAGTGGCGTTGTGTCCAGGGCTCCCGCCAGGTGGTCGCTGATCGAAGACCGCACGGCCTGGATGACGCCGCCCACGGTGCGGTAGCGACCGGCCAGCGGCCGGGCGAAGGCGGCGTCCTGGCCGGTCGGGAGCCAGCGGGCCGGAGTCCGGGCGTCCCGGGTGCCCTCGGGGCGCGGGCCCAGCTCAGGGCCGAGCAGCAGGGCCATCTGTGCCGCGTCAGCGGGGGCGGGACCGCCCAGATCCGGCCGGGTGAACACCCGGTGGCCGGCGACGACGGCGGTCTCGCTCCCGTCCATTGCCGACAGGGCGGCGATCGTCGCTGCCGGCAGGGCGGCGCAGCCCTCGGCGGTCAGCGCCAGTTGGGCGTCGAGGACGACACCGGCGGCTCCGCCGGCAATCGCCGCGGCGGCCGTGTGCAGGCCGATCCCACCTGCGGCCCACACCGGGACGGACAGGCCGGGATCGCTCGCCAGGCGTTGCAGCAGAAGGAAAGTGGACAGCTCGCCGACCCGCCCGCCGGCCTCGAAGCCGCGGGCGATAAGCCCGTCGATCGGGCCGCGCCCCGGCCCGCGCTCGCGCTCGCGCGTCGCGCGGGACCGCCAACCGGTCGAGGCGCACCTCGTCGGTCTGCACGCCCT
>DAIQBQ010000259.1:0-4687 GCA_036781065.1 Actinomycetota bacterium | reverse complement strand
CCGTACGAGATGAACGGTAACGGGATCCCGACGATCGGTACGATGCCGATCGTCATCCCGACGTTGATGAATAACTGGAAGGCCAGCATGGCGGCAATGCCCGCGGCAAGCCGGGTGCCAAACCGGTCGCGGGACATCACGGCGATCCGCAACGCCCGCCAGACGATGAAAGCGAGCAGACCGATCACCATCAACGAGCCCAAGAAGCCGGTCTCCTCTCCGACCACGGTGAAGATGAAGTCGGTCTGGTTCTCCGGCACGTAACTGAAGTTCGTCTGCGTCCCCCGCAGCAGCCCCTTGCCGGTCAGCCCGCCGGAGGAGACCGCCACCTTCGATTCGCGCAGGTTGTAGGCGGACGAGGAATTCGAGTGCTGGTTGAAGAAGCCGGTCACCCGGTCCAGCTGGTACTGGTGCACCAAGCCGAGCTGCAGGGCCAGGAAGAAGGCGACTGCGCCGATCCCGATCAGCAGCCCCAGCCAGCGCAGCTCGGCCCCGGCGACGATGATGATCGTGAACGCGGCGAACAGCATGACGAGCACGGTGCCGAGGTCGGGCTGGATGTAGACCAGGGCCCCCGGCACTGCGGTCAGGGCGACGGCGGCCACAACCTTGCGCGGCCCCGAATCGACGGTCCGGTCGGCCCACAGCGCCGCCAGCGCCACGATGATGACCAGCTTCATGATCTCGGAGGGCTGGATCTGCAGGATCCCAACGGTGATCCAGCGCTGGGCGCCCAGTTGGCTGTGACCGATCGGCGTCAGCACCAGCAGCAGGAGCCCCATCCCGCCGAGGTAGATCATGGGGGCGAGACTGCGCAGCTGGCGGTAGTCGAACAGCACCGAGATAACGAACACCACCAGTCCCAGCGCCACGAAGGCGAGCTGGCGCTTGAGGTAGTAGTTCGGGTCGAGTCCGAGGACGAGCTGGCTGGAGCGGGTCGCCGAGTAGATCATCACGCAGCCGATCGCCGCCAGCAGTACCGCGGCCGTAAACAGGCCCAGATCGATGTGTCGGAGCGGCGACTTGGCCGAGATCCAGGTCGTCGCCGAGACCCGGCCCCGGGGGAGCCCGCCGGGACGCAGGTAGGTATCCTGCGCCATCAGCACAACCCCTGTGGCGGCGACCCGGCAGAGTTCACGGGCACCACGGTAGCCGGGCCCTGGCCTGCGCAGCAAGCCCCGGCGCAGCAAGCCCCGGCGCAGCAAGCCCCGGCGCAGCAAGCCCCGGCGTACGGAACCCCGATCACGACGGCCGGCCCGAGTAGATCGCCTCGCTGCTCGGCTCGGTTGCGAGCTTGCGGGCCAACGGATAGACGAAGGGGACGAGCAGCGTGTTGTAGATGGCGCTGAGCACCAGCACCTCGACGACCCGGACGAGCGGCTCGGAGGGCACCCCGAGCAGCAGCGAAAGCCCGATGTACAGCGTGTTGCCAGCGAGGCTGCCCAGGAACACGCCGGCGAAGGGGACGAGGAAGCTGGAGGACTGCACGTAGGGACGGATCGCCCCAACCGCGTAGCCGACACTGAGGTAGGCAAGTGCCGAGAGCCCGGTAGGGGCGTTGAGCAGGAAGTCGCGCAGCAGCCCCCCGCCGAACCCGGCCACCGCTCCCGCCGAGGGGCCTTCGACCAGCCCGACACAGATCACGACGACCAGCAGCAGGTCGGGCACAACCCGGAACAGCGCCAAGTGAGGCATCACCGTGGTCTGGACGACCAGCCCCAACACGATCAGCGCCGAAGTCCCTATCACCCGCCGCACGTCGTACCTCCTCTAGGGCCAGGGTCTGCTCACGGGCTCGGGAGCGGGATCGGTTTGGTGTCCTGCAGCACGTCGATGATGCCAAGTTTGTTGAAGGCGACGAAGGGCTGGACCGAGGCCACTTTGCTCAGGCCGCTGTCGCTGGCGTGCACCGCGACGACCCGCCCGATCGGGATGCCCGGCGGGTAGATGCCGCCGTCGTAGCCCGACGTCACGACGACCTCCCCCGCCGCGACCGTGCTCGTGACCCCGAGCAGGCCGAGCGACAAATCACCCTCACCGTTGCCGCTGATCAGGCCCGTGTCGCCGGTTGTCGTCAGGCGGGCCCCGACATTGCTGGTCGGGTCGAGCAGCAGCAACACCTTCGACGACGTGCTGGTCACCATGGTCACCCGGCCGACGAGGCCGTCGGCGGACACGACGGCCATCCCGACGCCGACCCCCTGGTTGGAGCCCTTGTCGAGGAACACCGTCCACTCCTGGTTCGACGGTCCGCCGCCAATCACCTGGGCGCCGACCGTCGGCCCGGTCAACCAGTTCTTCTCGCCGAGCAGGGCCTGGTCCGCGTTGAGCTGCTGCTGGGTGCCGGCGTACTGGCGCAGCTCACGCTGGAGATTCTGGTTCTCGGCCCGAAGCTTGTCGTTCTGGCTGCTGAGGGTCGGGATACGGCCCATCGAGTCGAAGAAATTCCCGACCGGCGACAGCGCCTTTGTCACCGCGGTCTGCAGCGGGGAGACCAGCGACAGCGCCCCTGACTGGATCCGGCGAAGCGGGCCACCGGCCCCGGAGCGGTAGCCGAGGGTGACCAGGGTGACGCCGACTGCAAGCAGTACCCCGAGCACCACCCGGGACTTCGACCTCCGGTATGTCATTCTCACGGCGACCTCCCGAAGGGTGCGAGCCTGGGCGGGACAGCTCGGCGCCGACCCGCCCCTGGGTGCACCCACCGCCGGGTGGGAATTCTACTGGCCGCTGCCCGAACGGTACCGGGGCCCGGAGGGCGTGGGCCTGCGGTCAGTGGCGGCTGGACGCCACCAGCATCGGCTTCAGGGCTTCGAATTCCTCCAGGCACTTGCCGGACCCGATCGCCACGCAGGACAGCGGGGTCTCGGTCAGGTGCACCGGCATGCCGGTTTCGTGTTTCAGCCGCTCGTCGAGGCCTTTGAGCAGCGCCCCGCCACCAGTCAGGACGATGCCCTTGTCCATAATGTCGGCAGCGAGCTCTGGCGGGGTGCGGTCGAGGGTGGACTTGCAGGCGTCGACGATGGCGTTGACCGGCTCCTCGATCGACCGCCGCACCTCTTCCGAGGAGACGATGATCGTCTTGGGCAGCCCGGTCACCAGGTCGCGGCCCCGGATCTCGGCGTTCGGCTCGTCGGGCAGCGGGAAGGCCGAGCCGATTGCCATCTTGATCTCCTCGGCGGTCCGCTCACCCAGCGCCAGCGAGTACTCCTTCTTAATGTAAGCGATGATCGATTCGTCAAGCTCGTCGCCGCCGATCCGGATCGACAGCGCAGTGACGATGCCGCCCAGCGAAATCACGGCGACCTCGGTCGTCCCGCCGCCGATGTCGACAACCATGTTGCCGGCCGGCTCGTGCACCGGGAGCCCAGCCCCGATCGCCGCCGCCATCGGCTCCTCGATGATGTGGGCGGAACGGGCTCCGGCGGCGTAGGCAGCCTCCTCGACCGCCCGCTGCTCCACACCGGTGATCCCCGAGGGCACGCAGATGACCACCCGCGGTTTGGCCAGCACCCGGCGTCGGTGCACCTTCTGGATGAAGTAGCGCAGCATCTTCTCGGTGACGTCGAAGTCGGCGATCACCCCGTCCTTCAACGGCCGGATGGCGGTGATGTGGCCAGGGGTGCGGCCGATCATCCGCTTGGCCTCGGAACCCACGGCAAGGACGGCTCCAGTTTTCATGTTGAGGGCCACGACCGACGGCTCGTTCAGGACGATCCCGCGGCCCCGGACGTAGACCAGGGTGTTGGCGGTCCCCAGGTCGACCGCCATGTCCCGGCCCATGAACTGGAACATCTTGTCGAGTGGCAACGGCTCTCTCCTGCTTGCGGGCGTCGGGAAACCACCCCAAACTGGGGTTCACACCCTACGACATTCAGGGAAGACCCGCGTTTGGCGAGGACCTTTCGCTCCCTCGCCGGAGCGCCGGGGCCGGGGATAGCCCACCAATATGGCGCTATTTCCTGCCGCCGGGCCCGTGAGGTTGGGCCAACGAAATCTATTCAGAAAAGGTTCCGGTCACCCCGGCGGGAACACATCGCAGTGGTTCTGATGCATAACCGGCGTGACCGGCTACGGCCTACTGGCGGCGGTTCGCCGAGGCGGGACCGAAGCTCTCCAGCCAGGCGCTACCGCTCAACCGGCAGGCGCCAGCTCCGGGAAGAACAGCGCCAGCTCGCGGGCGGCAGAACCGGGTGAGTCTGAGCCATGGACCACGTTGGAGTCGATCACCAGCCCGAAATCGCCCCGGATGGTGCCAGGCGCCGCCTCGGCCGGGTTGGTCGCCCCCATCAGGTTACGGACATGGCGGTGCGCCTCCGGGCCCTCAAGGCACATGGCAACGATGGGCCCCGAGGTTACGAAGGCCACCAGGGAGTTGTAAAAGGGCTTGCCCTCGTGCTCGGCATAGAGGCCGGCAGCGAGGACGGTGTCGGGCTGGAACAGCTTCAAGCCGACCAGGCGCAGGCCCTTGCGCTCAACCCGGCCGACGATCTCGCCGACCAGGCCCCGGCGCACGCCGTCGGGCTTCACAAACATCAAGGTGCGTTCCATCGGCGGCGATGATAGCCGACGCTGAGCGGGCCTTTGTGGCCGGGGCCGCGGACCTTGCGCCGGCCGGTTAGTCGACCGGTCCCACCAGCAGATCCCGGGCTTCCCCTGCCCCGTACAGCGACCCGGTCACCACCAC
>DAIQBQ010000258.1:0-4745 GCA_036781065.1 Actinomycetota bacterium | reverse complement strand
ATCCGATCAGCGTCAGCGCCACGAGCAACGACAGGGCAAAGGCGACGATCGTTGCCACCAGGATGACGACGATGGGCCGGGCGGGTGCCTCCACCCGGCGAGTATAGGTCCGGATCTGGGCTTACGGCGTGGGCCGGGCGACGCCCAGCGCCGCCAGCCGGGCTGCCTTGACCGCCCGGGGCGCCACGATCGAGTCGACCAAGCCGTAGTCCACCGCTTCGGTGGCGGACAGGATGAAGTCCCGGTCGGTGTCGGCGGAGATCTGCTCGATCGGCTTGCCGGTGTGCCGGGCCAGGATCTCGTCGACCATCCGCCGCTGCCTGAGGATCTCCTTGGCATGGATCTGGATGTCGGCTGCCTGGCCGCCGACCTGGCCGTGCGGCTGGTGGATCAGGATGCTGGCATGAGGGAGGGCGTAGCGCTTCCCGGCGGCGCCCCCGGCGAGGATCACTGCCGCCGCCGAGGCGGCGAAGCCGGTGCACCAGGTGGACACGTCGCAGGAGACGGTCTGCATGGTGTCGTAGATCGAGAGCAGGCCCGAGACCGCCCCGCCGGGCGAGTTGATGTAGAGGCTGATGTCGGCCTCGGCGTCGACCGCCTCCAGGTGCAGCAATTGGGCGCAGATGACGTTGGCGACGCCGTCGTCGATCGGGGTGCCGAGGAAGACGATCCGCTCGTTGAGCAGCCGGCTGTAGATGTCGAAGGCCCGCTCGCCGCGGATGGTGGTCTCGATGACCATCGGGATCTGGTACTCGCTCACTGCTGCGACCTCCTTCGGCGGCTGTTCGGGCGGCTCGTTGGGTCCCGCTGTCCGGGTGCCAGATGTGCAACTCGCTGGTTGCGAGTGTAGCGCCCACCCGCCGTTTGTGCAACCATAGGGTTGCGGAATTCCTGAGCGCCGGACGTAGGAGGAGCATAGCCATGGCGGAACGGACGAAGGTCAAGCGGCGGATGAGGTTCCCCGTGGGGTGCTGGGAGCTCTGGGCGGCAATCACCCGGCCCGAGCAGCTCTCCCGTTGGTTCGGGGCCGAGGTGATCTCGGTTGAGGCCCGGGCCGGGGGGCGGATCGTCGTACGCGACGCCGGGGGCTGGCTGCACCGCGCGGTCGTCGAGACCGTCGAAGTGCCCCGCCGCTTCGCCTTCCGCTGGCTACCGGCGCTGGTCGATCCGGAAGCTGACAGCGACGACTTCCTGCCCGGCTCCCTGGTCGAGCTGACGATCGAGGAGACCGCCGACGGCTCGATGCTCAGCGTGGTCGAGACCGCTCCCGAAGCCGCCAACGAGGCGGTCCCGGCCGGCGTCAGCGGGCCACTGTTCCTGGCCGGGCGGATCGCTGACCCGATCGGGGCACCGCCCCGGATCGAGGCCCGCCTGATGGCGGGCGTGGGGGCCTGGGCCTAGACCCGGTGGACCCGTCCGGACCCGTCTTCGACGCGCTCGCCGATCCCACTCGCCGGGCGGTGATGCGCTGCCTGTCCGAGCACCCGTCGATGACCGCCACCGAGCTGGCCGGGGTGCTCCCGGTGACCCGGCAGGCGATCGCCAAGCACCTGGCGGAGTTGGAGGAGGCCCACCTGGTCACCGGCGAGCGGGTAGGCCGGGAGAACCGGTTCCGGCTCACCCCGGCCCCGCTGGCCGACGCCGTGTCCTGGATGACCTCGGTGGGGGCTCGTTGGGACGCCCGGCTGTCGAGGCTGGGCGAGCAGCTGGCTCCCGGCCACGGCGAACGCCCCGATGCCACCGGGAGGGAGGTCACTCCCCGGTGAAGTTCGGCTCCCGTTTCTCGAAGAAGGCCCGGATCGCCTCGGCGGCATCCGTGCTGGCGTAGACCGCCGACTGGTCGATCGACTCCTGATCGAGGGCCTCGTCGAAGCTCCGCGAGAACGAGGCGTTGAGCGCCTGCTTTATCCGGGCGAGGGCGATCGGGGGCCCGGCCGCCAGCCGCCCAGCCAGATCGCCCGCCGCCGGCATCAGGTCGGAGGGCGGGACAACCCGGTTGGCGATCCCGATCTCGTAGGCCCGCTGGGCGTCGATGGTGTCGCCCAGCAGCGCCAGTTCCTTGGCCCGGTGCAGCCCGATGGCCCGGGGCAGCGTGAACGTGCCGCTCATGTCCACCACCAGGCCCCGCTTGACGAACAGCTCGGCGAAGCGGGCGTCCCCGGCCATGACGACCAGGTCGCAGGCCAGTGCCAGGTTCGCCCCACCCCCGGCGGCGTAACCGGCGACGGCGGCAACCCCCGGCTTCGGGCAGCCGAAGATCTTGCCGAGCACCCGGTGGATCATGTCCATCCGGTCGGCCATCTCGCCCGGGGTGCGCGGGATCTCCTCGAGCGCGGTCAGGTCGACGCCGGAGCAGAAGTGGCCCCCGGCACCGGTGAGGATGAAGGCCCGGGTGGCCGGGTCGGCGGCGATCGCCCCGAAGGCGGCGTCGAGCTCGGAGAACATCAAGGCGTTGACCGCATTGCGCTTCGCCGGACGGTTGAGCGTGACCGTCGTCACCGCGCCGGCGGTCTCGACCAGCAGGGTCTCGTAGGCCACGGCTCGGAGCAGTCCCTACAGGAGCCGGATCACCGCAATGATGCCCACGCAGACGATGATCGCGCGCAGGATCGTCGTCGGGAGGCGGCGGCCGGCCTTCGCCCCCACCTGGCCCCCGATGATCGACCCCGCCGCCAGCAGCAGGGCCGGCCGCCAGGCGACGTGGGCGACGGCGATGAACAGCACGGCAGCGACCCCATTGATGAGTGCTGCCAGCACGTTCTTGACCGCGTTGATCCGCTGCAGGTCGTCCTCCAGGGCGATGCCCATCAGGCCCATCATCAGCACCCCCTGGGCGGCGCCGAAGTAGCCGCCGTAGACGCCGGTCCCGAAAAGACCGGCCAGCAGCCAGTTGCCTCCATGCGGCCGGGCGTGCTTGCGGCGCCGCTCGGCGAGGCGCCGGTTGAGCCAGGGCTGGATGATCACCAGGACGCAGGCGAGCAGGATCAGCTCGGGGACGATGTCCTTGAACGCCGAGGCTGGCAGGACCAGCAGCAGGATCCCCCCGACCAGGCCGCCGGTGCCGGTGACGATGCCGAAGCGCAGCACCCGCGCCCCCTGCCCCTTCAGCTCCCGGCGGTAGCCGATCGCACCCGAGACCGATCCGGGCACCAGGCCGATCGTGTTGGAGACGTTGGCGATCACCGGCCCGAAGCCGAAGGCGAGCAGGGTGGGGAAGGTGACCAGGGTGCCCGACCCCACGATGGTGTTGATCGCCCCCGCGAACAGCCCGGTGCCGAAGATCGCCAGGGCGTCGAGGCCGGTCACCGGGCGCGGCCCGGCCGGAGCGTCGCAGCGATCATCCGGCTTGCCCGCCTACTTCCGGCGGGTGTACTCGATGACGAAGTCGCCCCCCTGCTTGGCGGTCTCCTCGTTGGCCCGGCGAATGAACTCCTTGATCCGGGCGTCGGGCTCGCTCTGGCAGTCGAGGACGATGCGCCACGGCAGCTGGGCGTAGTCGGGGTACTTGCGACCGAGGGCGCCGTAGATGGCGAAGCCGACGTAGTTCTGCCACTTCTCCTGGAGGGCCATCACCTGGCGGGCTGAGCCGTCCCAGGGCCGGGTCTGGCACATGATCAACTCGATCCGGTCCTCCTTGGGGGAAAGCCGGACCATGTCGATCATCGACGGGTCGTCGAGACCCTTGGGCTGCACAGTCATCCTTCTTGGATGGTACACGCGGCCCCTCGCACCCCGGTCTGGGTGGTAGGCCGCTGCCCGCTGAGCAGGTGGCGGGTCTGAGCGACGACCTCGCCCGGCCGGCTCGGCCCGGACCCGCGGGCCGGAGCCCTTCTTCCGCCCGCGCCGGGCTGGAACGCCGGCGTGCCGCTGCCCTACCTGCGTGAGCTCGCCGACTACTGGCGACCGACTACGGCTGGCGCACCCACGAGGCCTGGATCAGCGGGTTCCCTCAGTTCACCACCACCGTCGACAACCAGCGGATCACCTGGGGGGTGGTGTCCTGTTTTCGTAGCACAATCCGCCTGGAATCAGGACAGTTGCCTTCGGGGGAAGCCTGTGCGGGCGCGGGCCCGGCCCGGCAGGGAACCGCCACCTGCGCTCACCGGGACGGCTCCGAAGCCGCCAGGCCATCCATGTTGGAGCGGACCGCCGACCGGAGGGTTTTGACCCCTCGCGCCGGGCCTCGGCATAAGCCGGCCCGCTCAACCGACTCGCCTTCTGTGCAAATGAGGGCGTGATAGCACCCCTTATTGCACAATAGTGTAACTCCCCTAAAACGCTTTAGTGGGCGATGAACTCGGCCGGGGCGTCTGCCAAGCCGGGGCTGAGTGCCACGGTCGCGTCGGCGGCCGAGTGCTTGCCCCGCAGCAGCGAGGCCGCCGCGGCGATCAGGCAGCAGACGACGGCGAAGGCGAACGCCTCGTGGAGGCCGCTGCGGAAGGCGTCGGCGATCAGCCTCGGGAAGAAGCTGCGCCCGATGAGCGCCTGCTGGTTCGCCGGCGAGACGCTCGCCAGCACCTTGGGGCCGAGCAGCGTCTTGATCGGGTTGTAGCCCAGGAAGGCGGCGAACAGCACCGACACCGGCGGCAGGTGAGCGAGGTGCTGGGCCTGGGTGGCGGCAACCCCGTGGGCCTCCAGCCCGGCGGCCAGGGTCGCCGGCAGCGTCCGCGACAGCCCGGCGATCATCAGGCTGAAGAACACCCCGATCGACAGCACCTGGGCCGAGTTCTGGAAGGTGGCGTTCA
>DAIQBQ010000257.1:0-4746 GCA_036781065.1 Actinomycetota bacterium | reverse complement strand
CCACTGGGCGACGGTCCGGGCCCGGTGCCGCACCGCCGCCGCCCCGGCCAGCGGAGCACCGGGGGAGGACCTTGGAGGAGTCACCCAGGCCGGCCCGGTCGCCCGGATCCTGGCCGGCCGTCCGAGCGATCGGTGCGGCAGCGACGCCCGCTCCGGACCGCTTAACGGGTTCCAGGAAACCGGTGAGCCGCTCGGGTCTCGCTCCACTGCGTCCTCCTCAGCCGGCAAGGCCATATCGCCATCGAAAAATGATACATGAATATGTGTCATATAGTCGATGGTTGGATTGCGCGCGGCTGGGACTTGTCTGCGGAGGAGTGGGTCACGGAACGTTGTACGAATGGCCGCACCGGCGCCTATTGGAAGGAATGATCGTATAGCTTAGGCCATGTGCAGCTATTGTGGCAACACTAACAACACCGATATTATGCCAAGACAGACAATCTCGACCACACTCTCACCCTAGTAGGCAACGTCTACACTTACTCGGTCAGGATGATCAGCGAACTCAGTGCATCAAAGGCGGCCCGCGCGATCGAGACGGGATTCTGAAGGCAACAACTCTAAGATCAATCTGGTCTAATATTAGAGGCGGAGTTTTGCTACTTGTCGGGACCCAGCCATCGTCAAAAGGATTCCCGGACCATGATGCAGCCCAAGCTCGACGAGCAATTCGCTGCGCTCGCTTCGCTCGCCGACCCGACCCGCCGTCGCCTCTACCTCTACGTCAGCCGCCGTCCCGAGGGTGCGGGCCGCGAGGAGGCCGCCGAAGCCACCGGCATCAGCAAGGCGCTCGCCGCCTTCCACCTTGACCGGCTGACCGCCGACGGTCTGCTGGTCGCCGACTACCGCCGGCTCAGCGGGCGGAGCGGTCCGGGTGCCGGCCGGCCGTCGAAGATCTACCGACGTTCGGAGCAGCCGGTCGGCGTCCAGTTCCCGCCCCGGAACTTCGAGCTGCTCTCCCGGTTGCTGATCCAGGCGGCGGTGTCCGGTCAGGACCTCAGCTCGTCCAACGCGTTGGCGGCCGCCGCGGGTGACCTCGGGACCAAGGTGGGGGAGCAGGCCCGGGCCGCTGCGGGGCCGCAACCCACCAAGGAGCGGCTCCTGGAGGCGGCGACCGAGGTCCTGAGCGACTACGGCTTCGAGGCGACGATGAGTGGCCGGGACCTGATACTGCGCAACTGCCCGTTCAGCCCGCTGTCCGGCGAGTTCACCCAGGTCGTCTGCAACATGAACCTGGCGATGATGCAGGGCGTGCTCGAAGGGCTGCGCCTGAAGAACTTCGAGGCCTGCCTCGACCCGCAGCCGGGGTGCTGCTGCGTGGCCTTCAGCCCGGCCGACCTCGCGGCCGAGGCCACGGAAGCTGGGGTCTGAGCCCCGGGCAGCACAACCGGCGAGCCTCGTCCTTCACCGTAGTAGGGTCGGGTCAACCCCCCAGCGTCAGGTCCGATCACTTGAAGGAGGGAACACCGATGACCTTCAGCGGGCGCATGATCGACACCCATCCCGGCACCATCTCCATCGCTACCGACATCCTCACCCGGTGCATCGACGACTGCCATAGCTGCGCTCAGGCGTGCACCGCCTGCGCCGACGCCTGCCTCGCCGAGGGCGATGTCGCCCATCTCCGCCGGTGCATCACCCTGTGCCTCAACTGCGCCGGCATCTGCGAGGCGACCGCGGCTGTGATCTCCCGGACCGCCGACCTGGACCGTGCACTGGCCCAGGCGATCCTGGACGCCTGCGTGACCTGTTGCTCGATCTGCGGCAGGGAGTGCCACGACCACGCCCAGATGGGCATGGAGCACTGCGCGGTGTGCGAGGAGGCCTGCAGGCTGTGTGAGCAGGCCTGCACGGAGCTCATCGCCGCGCTGTAGGCCGCAACGCCGGGAAGGGATAGCCCTGGGCGTCAGGCCCCGATCCGGCTGGCGGGGACCTGGGCCAGCCGGGTAGCGAAGATGTTGACGATGGCCGCCATGCTCGTCTGGTCGTCGACCGGCAGCTGCGGCTGGTTGGCCGGCGTGTAGAAGTAGACGCCCAGCAGCGCCCGGCCCCGCCGCAGGTAGACGGCGGTTGCCGGTTGGACGTCGCCGGATTCGTCGACGGTGTTGAAGGCATAGGCCTGCCGGGTCACCCCGGCGACCTGCGGCCACGACCCGTCCGGTGTCGGGCCGAACGTCGTCTGGATCGTCGCCTCGCCCACCGGGCTGACCACCGGCCCGGACGGGCAGTTGGTGGCGTTGGATGCCAGCTCCGAGAATGCCTGGGTGGTGTCCGCGGCCGCCTTGTAGAGCACCGCCTCGGTGCTTATCAGGACGTTGTTGTTGGCATCGGTCCCGTCGACCTGGAGCCGGGCGGTGCGCAGCGAGTCGCTCGGGTAGTTGCCGTTGCACAGGTCGAGCGTCGCCACGCCCAACCCGTTCCCGCCTGGAGCCGGCGTTACGGTCTCCGTGGCGGTGACATCCGACTGCTGCAGCACCAACCCGCTGAGGACGGGGGCGGACGGGTCGGTCGACGTCGGGGTCGGGGTGACGTCCTGGGAGTTGGGCGAGCCCGGGCCGCTGGCATTGGGGTTGCTGGGCTTGTGGTAGGAGGCGATCAGGCCGGCGATGCCGCCGCCGAGGAAGGCCAGGATGATCAGAATGGCGACCAGCGCCCGGCCCTTGGGCGGCCAGGTCCAGAACGGCTTCTTCTGGTGCGGGGGAGGCGCCGGGATGGGTAGTGGCGGTGGCTCGCCCCAGGTCGTCGGGGGCCGCCATTCCGGTGGCGGCGGGGCCTGCGTCCCTGGTTTCCCGCCGGCGGCGGGTGGAGCGCTCGAGGGGGCAGAGCCGACCGGGTGGCCGGCGGCGCCGGCCGGGCTGGTGACCTCGGGGAAGGCGTGGCCGGTCCACGACCGGCCGTCCCAGTAGCGGCGCTGGCCGCTGTACCACGGGTCGGGATACCAGCCGGCGGGAGCCTGGCCGGCTGGGGGCTGGCCCGGCTGTCCGGCTGGGGGCTGGCCCGGCTGTCCGGCTGGGGGCTGGCCCGGCTGCCCGGCTGTGGGCTGGCCCGGCTGCGGGGGCCAGGACGGCCCCGCTCCGGCCCCCCACTGGCCGGTGGGTTGGCCCGCTGGTGGAGTCGCCGGCGAAGCGCCTGAGGGAGACGACGGGGCAGGCCATACGGGGCCGGTCCACTGGGCACCCCAGCCCGATCCGGGCTGGGCGCCAGAAGCGGAGGCGGGCTGGGCGCCAGAAGCGGAGGCGGGCCCAGGCCCCGGGTCGTTTTCCGGCTGCTCGCCGGCTGGCGGCTCGGCGGCCGGAGGCGTTTCGTCGCTGTCCATGACCCGAGTCTGCCCGATTTGGCTGGCGGCTGCCTGGGAGTCGGCTGGGTATTGTGGTGCGGCCGTAGGGTGAACGGGGTGGTCTCCCTTTCACAGCTAATTCACAGCGCCGACCGGGCTTGGGTTAGGACCTGCCGGGCACCATCGGTCATGGAAAAGTCTCGGCAGCCGGTGCCGGCACTGGCCAAGGCGCAAGCGGCGGACCAACGCAAGCGGTCTCCCGGCGGGCGCCAACGGCCGCTGAGCGGCGTAGACCGGTGGCCTGGGGCGTGACGGCCAGGAAGGCCGGAGGAAGGAGAACAACTCGTGCCCGACGACCGCAGGATCGAACCGGCGGCTCAAACGAACCCACTGCGCCCGGCCAGCTCGTCCGGCCGGGCGATGAACCCGGCAGGACCGGTGGCTGAGCAGGCCAAGGAGCCCGGGGCCGCGGCCAGTGCCGCCCTGCTGGAGGACGCGCTGTTCCAGGTCAAGCGGGTGATCGTCGGTCAGGATCGCATGGTCGAGCGGACGCTGGTGTGCATGCTCGCCCGGGGCCACTGCCTGATCGAGGGTGTCCCCGGCCTGGCCAAGACGCTGACCGTCTCGACACTGGCCACCGTCATCGGCGGCACGTTCAACCGGATGCAGTTCACGCCGGACCTGGTGCCGGCGGACATCGTCGGCACCCGTATCTGGCGGCCGTCCCGCGAGGAGTTCGACATCGAGTGGGGGCCGGTGTTCGCCAACATCGTGCTCGCCGACGAGATCAACCGGGCGCCGGCCAAGGTCCAGTCGGCCCTGCTCGAGGTGATGGCCGAGCGGCAGGTGTCGATCGGCGGCCACACCCGCCGGGTCCCCGACCCGTTCCTGGTGCTTGCCACCCAGAACCCGATCGAGTCCGAGGGCGTGTACTCGCTGCCTGAAGCGCAGCGCGACCGGTTCCTGATGCACGTCGTCGTCACCCACCCGAGCTACGAGGAGGAGACCGAGATCGCCCGGCGCATGAGCGTCCACCCGCCGGCGGCCACCCAGACCCTCACCACCGACCAGCTGGTTGCCCTCCAGGAAGCCTGCGCCTCGGTCTTCGTCCACCACGCCGTCGCCGACTACGCGGTCCGCCTGGTGATGGCCACCCGCGACCCAGCCCGCTGGGGACTCCCGGAGCTGGCTGACCAGATCGCCCTCGGCGCCAGCCCCCGGGCGACCCTGGGCCTGATGGCGGCCGGCCGGGCGCTGTCCATGCTCCGCGGGCGCAGGTTCCTCGTGCCGCAGGACGTGTACGACGTCGCCCCGGAAGTCCTCCGTCACCGGGTGCTGCTGAGCTACGACGCCTTGGCGGCCGGGGCCCAGGCCGACGACGTGATCCGCCGGATCCTGGAGGTGACCGCCGCCCCCCGGGTCGCCCCGCACCAGTTCGAGTTCGCCGGGCAGGGCCAGACCGTGCC
>DAIQBQ010000256.1:0-4766 GCA_036781065.1 Actinomycetota bacterium | reverse complement strand
GCCTCAGTCGAATCATACAACGGATGCTCCTGCTTCAACCCGCGCCACCATTTCACACGAAATTCCCTCGCCGCTTCGAACGCGCGCGCCTGGTTCACGAGCATCTGCGGCCGGCGGCTCAGCCGGTGACGGTGACGGTCGCCGTCGGGAAGCTCGGCAGGAACCTCCCGCCGCTGGTCTGGCCATCGACCTCGGGGGCGAAGGTCAACGGCCCGTCGCTCACAGTGACCCTCATCGTCACGGAGACGCTCGCCGAGGCACCCGGCGCCAGCGACCTGATCGGGCAGGTCGCCGAGCCGATGCCCGCGCTGAAGTGGCAGCCCGTGGAGCCACTCACCCACTTCAACCCGTAGTCCGGGCAGCCGGCACTGGTGGGACCAGCGGCGGTTGTGGGGCTGGCGTTGTCTGTGGCGGTGCCGAAGTCGGTGGGCGTGCCCGGGCCGGTCGGGGTGCCGGGCGTGGCGGGGGTGCCGGGCGTGGCGGGGGTGCCGGCACACGGCGTGGTGCTGGTCGACACGACCAGGACGCTCAACTGCTGGGCGGTATCCGGGCCCACGTTGGCGACCGTCACCGTGAAACTGACGGTGTCCCCGTTGGCCGCGCTGGCTTCGGCCGGGCTGACGGTAGCGGTGATCGGGTAGCCGGCCGCCCGGTCGGCGGGGCTCCCCGAATAGGCGGCGCCGGTCCAGCTCCAGGTGACCGGGTACTTGAGGTCCGGGCAGCAGTCCGGCACCGAGCCGGACGAGTAGGCAGCCTCCTGCACGGTCACGGCCTGACCGCTGAGTGCCGAGGGCGTCGCTGCCGACGCCGTCGGGCTGACGCTGAACGACTGCGCCAGCCGGTCGAGCGTCGGCGGCATCAGCATCTGGAGCAGGCGGGCGTTGGTCCGGCTGGTGGCCCGATCGAAGACGTAGAGAGCGGCCGGGGGCGAGCCGGCCCCAGCGGCACAGGAGGCGAGAACGACCGCCAGCTGGTGGGTCGAGTCGGGCTGGACGTAGGAGACCTGGCCGACGTCGGCAGCCGGGGGCGAGGCGGGCCCCGGCTCGCCGCAGTTCAGCAGGCCGAGGGTGACCGTCGCCCAGTCGACCGACTGCAGGGCGAACGGCGAGGCGCTGGGGCCGGGAGGGCTGGCCGTCGGGCCGGTGCCAGACGTGGAGGGCTTGCTGCTGCAGGCGGCGGCCAGGAGGGCGACCAGCCCGAGCGCGGCAAACCGGTGGGCCGTCGTGCCGTGAGCCGCCCGGATCATGGGTCTCCCTTCCGCGCCGCCATTTTAGGTCCACATACCCGGGCACCAACGAATCGCTGCGCCCGACCAAATCAGTGACTCCGGCCCCCACGGCCCAGCTCCGGTCGGCCAAACAGCCGCACCGTGTCCGCCTCGGCCGGTACCGGGATCCCTACGTTCAACCCCGACGGACCGGTGCGGGTCCAGCCAGAAGCGCCGATCCCCACCCCGGCGGCCCGGTCTTCACGCGTTGTTCAGGCTCCGTTCAGCCTCCCGTTACCGAACGGTCGGAGGGCATTTACCCGGGGAGACTAGGTTCAGGCAGGTCTGCCGCCCACCGATCCAAGGGAGCCGTCCATGCCTGCGTCCCGCCATCGCCCGCGGCGCATTGCCGCGCTTGCCACCGCCGGACTCACGTTGATCGCCGTGACCCTCCCCGCCACCGCGGCGGCGGCAGGCGTCTCGCGCACCGCCGTCCAGCACCTGGTGACTGTGCTGAACGGTGCCGACCTGCACCACACCTTCACCCCGGCGGGTGGCTCCGGGTCGATGACCGAGGCGCTCACCAAGCCCGACGACATCGTCCGCGACGGCGAGCACCTCTTCGTCGCCTTCCAGAACGGGGTGGGTGCGCAGGGCGAGCCTTCCTCCACCGGCAACACCGACTCGACCGTCGTCGAGTTCACGGCGTCGGGCCAGGTCCTCGGCCAGTGGGAGCTGACCGGCAAGGATGACGGGCTCGGGATCGACACCGACCACCACCTGGTGATTGCCACGGTCAACGAGGACGCCAACTCGAGCCTGTACACGATCTCCGAGAACCGCGGGACACTGCGCCACTACCGCTACAACATCGACCCGTTGCCCCACAACGGCGGCACCGATGCGGTCACCGCGTTCCACGGCTCGATCCTGATCAGCGCCTCGGCCCCGGGCACGGTCGGGACGGTCTCCGCCCCCTCGGCCAGCTTCCCAGCGGCCTACCGGGCGAGCCTCGACCCCAGCAGCCTGACCGCCACCTTGACCCCGCTCTTCAGCGACGAGGCGACCGCCACGGTGGTAAACGCCGGGTCGGGCAAGAGCACCCAGGAGGCGTTGGCGCTTGTCGACCCGGACTCGAACGCCCTGGTGCCCGGCGTGTCGCCCCGGTTCGCCGGCGACTTCGAGCTCACCAGCCAGGGCGATTCGGAGCAGATCTACACCCCGGACCCGCTTGCCGTACACCCGAGGCTCTCCGTGCTGAACATCACCCAGGGCGGGCAGCTGCAGTCGGTCGACGACACCGCTTGGACGACCGGCCACGGGACGCTGTACCTGACGGACAGCACCCACGGCACCGTCGACGCCCTCTCCGGCGATTTCGCCCCTGGGGCCGCCTACGTCGTCATCACCCCGTGCGGGCTGAACAGCGCGCCGTCGAGCTGCCCCGCCCCCGGGTTCCCGGCCAACTCGCTGGGGACGCTGAACCTGTGGACCGGTGCCGTCACGCCGGTTTCCCTGCCCACCGTCGGCGGGGTGCAGCCGGTGCCTCAGGGTGGCCTGCTGTTCGTGCCGAAGTAGCAGCCCGACGCCGAGGGCTCTCGGCGGCTCCAGCGTTCTGTGAGTGAAAACGTACAAAAATGATACGTATTTACGCACAGAATCCCCGCCCGGGTTCCCGGCCGTGCCAGACTGCCCGTCGTGCTCACCGACCTTCTGCTTGACCCGTTCTCCGCCCGCTGGCCCCAGGTCCGGGCGGCCGCCCTGGCCGCCGAGGAGGCCGGCTTTGCCGGGGTCTGGATGTGGGATCACCTGGCCGGGTCCGTGCACCGGGAGCAGTCGGTCCTCGAGTGCTGGACCGTGCTGTCGGCGCTCGCCTCGGTGACCGAACGGATCAACCTCGGCCCGCTGGTGCTCAACGTAGCCAACCGGCACCCAGGGATCGTGGCCCAGATGGTGGCGACCCTCCAGGAGATCAGCGGCGGCCGGGTGTTGCTCGGCATCGGCGCCGGCGGCGGCATCGACACCCCATATGCCGCCGAGCAGTTCGCCCTCGGGCGCCAGGTCCGGGGTGACGCCGCCCGCCGGGCACAGGTCGCCGAAGCCATCGGGGTGATCCGGCAGCTCTGGACAGGGAGGGCCTCGCCCATTGAGGGGCGCTGGTTTTCGCTCGGCTCGGCGCTGGGGTTCCTTAAGCCCGATCCTCCCCCGCGGATCATCGTCGGCGGGTTCGGGCCGAAGATGGCGGCGTTAGCCGGTCGGGTCGCCGACGGCTTCAACACCCAGGCCGCCCACCCGCAGCTGCCGGAGCTGATCAGGACCGCCCGGCAGGCGCGGGAGGCGGCGGGGCGGGACCCGGCCGGACTGCTGGTCAGCGCTTTCGCCGGGCTCGATCGCCGGTGGCTGTACCCGGATTCCCGGGAACGGGAACGGCTGGAGGGCCACGGGGTCAGCCGCCTGATCCTGATCGTGCAGCCGCCATTCGACCCGGAGCTCATCCGGGCGGCGGGGAAGCTCCTCCCGGCCCCCTGACGGCTCAGCCAGCCGCGGGCTCAGCCGGTCGGCGGGCCCGCGGCTGGCTGGCGGGCCCGACCCGGCCCCACACCTGCCCCGTCAACGGCTGGCAGGTGATCGTCCCCGGAGCCTGCAGGTTTGGCCGCGCGGGCAACTGTCCTGTTTTCCGGGCGGAATCCGCCTCCAAACAGGACAGTGGGATTTGCCCGCCGCGGCGGCCACAACCCCGACCGTGCGGCAGATCCTCGCCATCTCGGCCACGATTTCGGCAGGGTTCCAGCTCAGCCCGAGCAGCGCCTGTTAGGTACCTGTCGGTAGGTTCTGCTGCTTATGTTTTGAGCCGGGCCCGCACCTCATCGACCGACGGCATCGAGGGACCTGCGCCCGGCCGCTCGACGCAGATCGAGGCGGCGGCATTGGCATAGGCCAGGGCCTGGGCAAAGGCGTCGCCAGCGGCCAGCCGGGCGGCGAGGCTGCCAGTGAAGCAGTCCCCGGCCCCAGTGGCGTCGACGGCGACCACCGGGAAGGCGGGCAGCTCGCGGAGGTCCGGCCCATCGAGGGCGACGACTCCCCGGCTCCCCAGCGTTACGACGACGACACCCGGGCCGCGGGCCTGGAGGCGGCGGGCGGCCGCCATGATGTCGGCGGTGCTCTCGCTCGGGTGAGGCTCACCGGCGCAGGCGGCCAACTCGACCTCGTTGACAACGAGGACGTCGGTGAGGGCCAGCAGGTCGCCGGGGTCGGCCGCCGGGGCGGCATTGAGGACCGTCACCGCTCCGGCCTCCCGGCCTGCCGCAAAGAAGGCACCGGTCGTCGCCAGCGGGGTCTCGAACTGGGCCAGGAGCACGTCGCCAGAACCCGGGGCCTCGGCGACAGCGCCCGGGTCAAGCAGGTCGTTGGCGCCGGGCACGGAGACGATCGTGTTCTCGCCGCCGGCATCGACCAGGATCAGGGCGATTCCGGTCGCCGCGCCGGGCTCCCGGCGGACACCGGCCACGTTGACCCCGCCGGTGGCGAGGAAGTCCTGCAGCTCGGCGGCGTAGGGGTC
>DAIQBQ010000255.1:0-4818 GCA_036781065.1 Actinomycetota bacterium | reverse complement strand
TGATCGAGAAGTTCGGCGGCGACACCCTCGCCGACCTGAAGGGCGCCCTGGCCGCCTACCTGGGGCGTACCCGCCGTGACCCCAGCACCCCCCGGTGACGGCGGTCCGGCCTTGCCGGCTGGCAGTCCCGGACCGGCTGCGCCTGGCGCCATCGTGCTGATCGGGATGATGGGGTCGGGCAAGAGCGAGGTGGGCCGGGTGCTGGCCGAGCGGCTCGGCTGCGACTACTGCGACCTCGACCGGGTGATCGAAGCCGGCGCCGGGCGCAGCGTGGCAACGATCTTCGCCGAGGAGGGCGAGTCCGGCTTCCGCCGCCGGGAAGCTGCGGTGGTGAACGAGACCGCCGCCGCGGTCCGGGCAGGGGTCGGCCCGGGCGTCATAGCTGGCGGTGGTGGCGTGGTGCTCGACCCGGCCAACGCCGAGGCGCTGCGCGGCGCCGGGACCGTCGTCTGGCTGCAGGTCACCCCGGCCGTGGCCGCCGCCCGGCTGGGCAGCGGCGAAGGGCGGCCGGTCCTGGCCGCCATGGACGGCAGCCTCGAGGAGCGCATCGCCGCGCTGAGCGCCGGGCGGGAGGGGGCGTACCGGGCCGCCGCCCACCATGCCCTCGACGCCGGCGGCTCGCCTGAGCAGGTCGCCACCGCCGTCCTGGCCCTGGTGACGCCTTGAGGACGATTACCGTCGAGCTCGGCCCGCGCTCCTACCCGGTGATCGTCGGGGTCGGGGCACTGCACGCCGCGGCAGACGAGATCCCACCGATCGACGGCGCCGAGCGGGTGGCGATCGTGTCCGACACCAACGTCGACCCGGTCTGGGGCGACGTCGCCGCCAAGGCGCTGGCACCGCTGGGCTCGACCGGAGAGGTCGTCCGCTTCGTGGTGCCCGCCGGGGAGACCTCGAAGGACCTGGCGGTCGCCGGTGGGCTGCTGGGCGACCTGGCGGCGGCGAAGGTACGCCGCGGCGACCTCCTCGTGGCCCTCGGAGGGGGGATGGTCGGCGACCTGGCTGGTTTCGTGGCCTCGGTCTACCAGCGGGGGATGCCGTTCGTGCAGGTCGCCACGAGCCTGCTGGCCCAGGTCGACGCCGCCATCGGCGGCAAGACCGCGGTCAACCTCCCGGCGGGCAAGAACCTGGTCGGGACCTTTTACCAGCCCCGGGCGGTGATCGCCGACACCGGCCTGCTGGCGACCCTGCCCCGGCGCGAGTACACCTCCGGCCTGGCCGAGGTCGCCAAGTATGGGTTTGCCTTCGACCCGGAGTTCCTGGCGTTCCTCGAGTCCTCGCTGCCGGAGATCGCCGGCCGTGAGGCCACGACGCTGGAGCGGGTCGTCGCCCGGTCGGTGGCGGTCAAGGCGGCGGTGGTCGCCGCCGACGAGTTCGACCTCGCCGACCGCCGGATCATGCTGAACTACGGCCATACGCTGGCCCACGCCCTGGAGGCACTCGGCAACTACGAGGAGTGGCTGCACGGCGAAGCGGTGTCGGTCGGCATGGTGTTCGCCGCTACCCTGGCCCGGGAGGCCGGCCTGCTGGGGGCGGGCGACGCCGAGCGGCACCGGGCCACGCTCTCCGCGCTGGGGCTTCCCGTCACCGCCGCCTTCGACCCGGCGGAGATCGAGACGGCATGGTCGATCGACAAGAAATATCGGGGAGGGATTCGATGGGTGCTGCTCAACGGAATCGGTTGCCCGGTCGTGACGACCGAAGTCGGGTCCCAGGAGCTGGCGGCGGCGATGTCGGCGGTCCTGGCGTGAGCAAGGTCTGGGTCCTCAACGGGCCGAACCTGAATCTCCTGGGCGAGCGCGAGCCCGACCTGTACGGCGAGCAGACGCTCGAGGACGTCGAGGAGATGTGCCGGGAGCGGGCCAAGGACCTCGGGCTGGAGATCGACTTCCGCCAGTCGAACTTCGAGGGCGAGCTCGTCGAGTGGCTGCAGGACGCCCGCAAGTCGTCGCAGGGGGTCGTGCTGAACGCCGGCGCGCTGAGCCACTACTCCCGGGCGGTGGCCGATGCGGTCACCATCGCCACCGTCCCGGTGGTCGAGGTCCACATCACCAACATCCATGCCCGCGAGCCGTGGCGGGACACGTCGGTGATCTCCCCGGTCGCCTGGGGCGTGATCACCGGGCTCGGCGTGCAGGGATACCTGCTGGCCCTGGATGCGCTGGCCGTCCTGCTCGCCGACGAGGGCGGCGAGGAGGAATGAGCTCGTCCCGCATCGCCCGGCTGCAGGGCTCGGCGGTCTTCGCCGGGAACGACGCCGTCGACGCGCTGTACATCTCCAACCTGGTCAACGTCCGCTACCTGTGCGGGTTCACCGGCTCGAACGGGGCGTTGCTGATCGGGCGGGAGGCGGCCTGGTTCCTGACCGACGGCCGCTACCGGGCACAGGCCCCCGGCGAGGTGACCGGCGCCGAGATCGAGGTCTATACCCTTCCCGACCAGCTGGGGGCGTCACTGCGGCGGCTTGGGGGCGACCTGGCGGCCGCCCGGATCGGCTTCGAGGCCGACCACGTGTCGGTGACGGCGGCGCAGCGGCTGGGAAGCTATCTCCCCTCCGCCGAGCTGGTCCCCACCAGCGGTCTGGTCGAGGAGCTGCGCCGGGTGAAGGAGCCGGGTGAGCTGGACCGCATCCGCCAGGCCGCCGAGCTGGCCGACGACGGGGTCGCCTACATCATCGAGAAGGCACGTCCGGGCGTGAGCGAGCGGGAGCTGGCTATCGACCTGGAGTCGTACATGCGCAGTCAGGGGGCCGAAGCGGTGTCCTTCCCGTCGATCGTTGCCGCCGCCGAGCGCAGCGCGCTGCCGCACGCCCACCCGACGGGACGGGTGGTGGAAAGCGGCCGCTTCCTGCTGTTCGACCTGGGCTGCATCTTCCAGGGCTACTGTTCCGACCTGACCCGCACGATCGTCATCGGGCGGGCCGACGACCGTCACCGGGAGATCTACGACCTGGTCGCCGCCGCCCAGCAGGCCGGCCTCGACGCCCTGGCCGCCGGCAGGACCGGGGCCGAAGTCGACGGGGCGGCCCGGAACGTGATCGTGGCGGCCGGCTACGGCGAGGAGTTCGGCCACAGCCTCGGCCACGGCGTCGGGCTGGACATCCACGAGGCCCCGACGCTGCGCTCGACCAGCACCGATGTGCTGGAGCCGGGCCACGTCGTCACCGTCGAGCCCGGGGTGTACCTGCCGGGCTGGGGCGGGGTGCGGATCGAGGACCTGACCGTGGTCACCGCCAGCGGCGCCGAGGTGCTCAGCCAGGCGACGAAGGAACTGATCGAGATCTAACCGGCACCGAATGTGGGCCGCAGGCTTCCTGCCCCGCCGCGGCGGGCAGATCCCACTGTCCTGATTGCAGGCGGATTTCGCACGGAAAACAGGACAGTTGCCCGCCGCGGCGGGCAGACTCCTCTCCCTGAGGCTGTTTGCACGTTGCGCGGCACTGGATGTAGCGAGCGATCCTCATATATTGCCCAGAAGGGCGTGCCGCCAGGCGAGCCACTTCGCCTCTCAGATGCTTTTGTGAGTAAAAACCGCGCATATTTGACGGTTTTTATGCACAAAAGCGTGGCGAGGGGTGTCACCTGGATCCGCCAGTCCCCTGACACCCGCCGGAGATCCGCACAAGAGCCACGGTGGCGCGGGCCTGGCCGGACCTTGATCGGGCCACTGACCTGAATGCCTCCCTCCGTCTGCGGATCGCGGGTTTCGCGCCCGCGGGTGGCCCGGCCCTCGGGCGGCCGCGCTGGTACGGTGTGAACTGGCGCCGGCTCAACGCGGCGAAAGAAAGGGAACCACCGCACATGATCTCCACGAACGACATGCGACCCGGGATGACACTCGACATCGACGGCGAGCTCTGGTCGATCCTCGAGTACCAGCACCACAAGCCGGGCAAGGGCCACGCCATGGTGCGCACCAAGGTGCGCAGCCTGAAGAGTGGCGTCGTCGTGGACCGGACCTTCCGCGCCGACGAGAAGGTCGAGATCGCCCGGCTGGACCGCCGCGAGATGCAGTACCTCTACCCGGACGAGGTCGGCTTCGTGTTCATGGACAACGAGACCTACGAGCAGATGACCGTCGACAAGGACCTCGCCGGGGACGCCGGCCGGTTCCTCAAGGAGGGCCAGAGCGTGAGCGTGCTGATGCATGACGGGCAGGCCCTTGGGGTCGACCTGCCGACCACCGTCGACCTGGTCGTTGCCCAGACCGACCCTGGCCTGCAGGGCGACCGTAGCTCGGCGGGGACCAAGCCGGCGACGCTCGAGACCGGCGCGGTAGTCCAGGTGCCACTGTTCCTGACGACCGGCGAGACGGTCCGGGTCGACACCCGCACCGGCACTTACGTCACCCGCGTCCGCAACTAGGCCCACAGCGACATGCCCGGGGGCCGTGGCGCCCGAAAGCTGGCCCTCGAGGCGCTCTACGAGCACGACGTGGCCAAACGGCCGGCCGCCGAGGTGCTGGCGCGGCACCCGGCCGGGCCGGCGCGCAGCTACGCCGAGCGGCTTGTCGCCGGCGTCCAGGAGCACGGCGCCGACATCGACGCGCAGATCGGGGCGGTCGCCGAGGACTGGACGCTGGAACGCATGCCGCTGATCGACCGCAACGCGCTGCGGATCGGCGTCCTGGAGCTGGTCTACCTGGGCGTGCCGGCGGGCATCGCCATCGGCGAGGCGGTCGAGCTGGCGAAGCAGTACTCAACCGCCGATTCCGGGCGCTTCGTCAACGGCGTCCTGTCCCGGATCGACCGCGACCGGGCCGGTGTTTGAAGGTTCTCTAAGCCTTGTCAAGCCATTCGGACTCCTTTCTTGAGGGGAT
>DAIQBQ010000254.1:0-4865 GCA_036781065.1 Actinomycetota bacterium | reverse complement strand
GCCCGGGGGTCCTCGGCGAGCAGCCGGCGGGCCAGCAGGAAGGCATGCTGCATGTTCGTCCCATGGACCCGCTCCGGCGGGCCCCCGCCGGTGAGGTCGGTCGGCTGGAGGCGGCGGGCGTAGTCCGAGAAGCCGATCAGGAACAGCCGGTCCTGCGGGTACTTGCCCTCGATCAGCGCGTGCAGGGCCAGGGCCATCCGCTTAGCAGGGATCCAGTGCCCCCCGAGCGGCATCGAGAACGAGAGGTCGAGCAGTAGCGCGGTGGCGGTGCGGGTGCGGGTCTCGGACTCGATCAGCTCGAAGTCGTCGGGTTTCATCCCCACCCGCCCCCGGGCCTGGTCGCCCAGGGGGCGCCCGCCGGCTGCCGCCGAGCGCAGCACGGCGTTGAAGATCGACCGCTGCACGGCGAACTCGCCAGTGTCGCCGAAGTGCCAGGGACGGGTGGCGCCGGTCGGTTCGGCCGCCCCGCCGGTCTCGGGAGCGTCGTGGCCGCCCGAGCGATCGTTGTGGATCCGCTCGAAGACCGTCACCAGCGCCCGCTCACCCAGCCGGCGGGCGCCCCGGGGTGAGATCTCGAGCTGCCCGTTGTGCCGGGTGATGACGCCGGCCTCCTCCAGCGCCTTCTCGATGTGGCCGAGCCGGCGTAGGTCGCCGACCGCCTCGTCGCCCAGTGCCGCACGCAGCTTCTCCTCGTCGACGTCCTCGATCGTCGCCCCGGCATAGGCCCCGGCCACCGACTCCTCCAGTTCGTCCAGGTCGCTCATCTGCTCGATGGCGCCCACCGCGCCGGGGAGCCCCTGGCCCTGTTGCCAGCCGGAGCCCTCGACCGGGTCGTCCCAGGGCAGGTTGGGGGCGAGCGCCCGCAGCTCCTCCCCGAGCAACTCCATCTCGAAGGCGAGATCGAGGTCGCCCAGGACCGCCTCGGCCAACTCCTGCAGCTGGCGCCGCTGGTCGGGCGACAGGCTGGCCAGCAGACGGCTCATCGCCGCCATCCGCCGGGCGAGCAGCTCCAGCAACTCGTCGAGGGTCCGGGGCTGCTCGGGGAACATGTCGCCGAAGCGCTCCATGAAGCCGGCGAAGTCGTACTCCTCGCCCCGTTCCCGGGCGGCGATCATGGCATTGAGGGCAGCAAGCATCTCACGGACCCGGGCGACGTCCTCGGGTTTCATCGAGGCGAGACCGCCGGACAGGTTCTTGAAGTGGGCGTCGAGGATCTCGGAGCGCAACTTCTCGACCAGCTCGTTGAACGCCTGCTGCGCCTCCGGGCTGGCGAAGGGGTAGTCCATCAGCTCCTTGAGGGCGCCGGCCGGGCTCGAGGGCAGGGTGTCGAGCAGCGCCTCCCGCATCCGGGCGTCGTCGCCCTCCCGGGTGGCCAGCTCGGCCCGCTCCTGGGCCACGATCTCGGCCAGCTTGGCGCCGACCTCCCTGAGCGGCCCCTCCAGGTTGAGGTCCCGGCGGAGCCGTTGGCGGCGGTCCTCAAGCCGGCGCTGGAGGTCGTCGAGCCCGCGCAGCTGCCCGGGGATGCCCCGCCGCATCAGCCGGCGCAGGGCGGAGCGGGCGCCGTAGCCGGAGAGGACGTCGTCAGCGATCTCGTCGAGGATCTCGCCGATCTCCAGATCCGGGCCGAACGGGTCCTGGCTCCCGTCCCACTGCTGGTACCACGCCTGGGCCGCCATGGACAGCCAGCGTACGCCCTAGGCCCGGGTCACCGACCGAAGGTCCACGACCCGCGGCCGGCGGTTTTGTTGAGCCGCTTGGACAGGTGGAGCCCCTCCAGGGCGAACTCGAGGCCGGACGCCGCGCTCTGCGGGCTCTCCTCGGGGATCTCGAGCCGCTCCATGATCCTGGCGAGGCCGGGCACCCGGCCGAACTGCTTCATGAACCCCGAGGCGCCCATCGTCTCCGAGGTCTCCACCTGCAGGCCCTCCTCGAAGCGCTGCTGCAGGGCGGTCAGGCTCTCCGCCCCGAGCCGGCGGCGGTACACCTCGACCAGCGCCCGCTTCAGCGCCTGCTCCAGCACGTAGTCCTCCCGGCCCTCCTCCAGCGTCTCGAACTCGATCCGGCCGAGCGAGGCGCCGAGGGCTGCCCACAGGTCGACGGGACGGGGGACGGCGACCGGCTCTCCGGCGAGGATTGCCCGCCGCAGCGCCCCGGAGGCGACGGTCTCCATGTTGCCGATGGTGTAGCGCACTGAGACGCCGCTGCGCTGGTTGACCTGGGAGGAGCGGCGCAGCTGCCGGGTCAGCTCGGCCAGGACCTCCTTGATGAAGGTCGGGACGATCACTGGCGGGCCGCCGGCGCCGGTGGTGTCGGGGAGCTCTGCCTCCTGGTCGACGATGGCGATCTCGACCGCGGCGTCGGTCGGGTAGTGCGTGCGCACCTGCGTGCCGAAGCGATCCTTCAGCGGCGAGATGATCCGGCCCCGGTGGGTGTAGTCCTCCGGGTTGGCGCTGGCGATCAGCATCAGGTCGAGCGGCAGGCGGATCTTGTAGCCGCGGATCTGGACGTCCCGTTCCTCCAGGATGTTGAGCAGGCCGACCTGGATGCGCTCCGGCAGGTCGGGCAGCTCGTTCACCGAGAAGATGCCCCGGTTGGTGCGCGGGATCAGCCCGTAGTGGATGGTCAGCTCGTCGGCCAGGTAGCGGCCCTCGGCGACCCGGATCGGGTCGACGTCGCCGATCAGGTCGGCGACCGAGGTGTCCGGGGTGGCCAGCTTCTCGGCGTACCGGGCCTCGCGGCCGATCCAGGCAACGGGCGTGGCGCCGCCCCGCTCCAACACCAGCTGCCGGCACCGGGCGCAGATCGGGTGGTACGGGTGGTCGTTGACCTCGCATCCCTCGATCACCGGGATCCGCTCGTCCAGCAACTCGATCAGGTGCCGGATCAGCCGGGTCTTGGCCTGGCCGCGCTCGCCGAGCAGCACGATGTCGTGCCCGGCCAGGATGCCGCGCTCCAGCGCCGGCAATACCGAGTCGCCATAGCCGATGATCGTCTCGAACAGGCTGGCGCCGCGGCGCAGCCGGGCGACGAGGTTCGCCCGGAGCTCCTCCTTGACGCTGACGTCGCGGTACCCCGACGCCCGGAGCTGCTCGAGCGTGGCCGGCCGGCTCACAGGTAGTGGCCTGTCCCCGGCTCGATGTCCCTGCCGTGACCCTGGCGGCCGTCGGGCCCGGCTGGGCCACCCGGCCCGCCCCCGGGCAGCGCGTTCATCGCTTGCATCTGCTGGACCTGCATCGCCGCCTGCAGGCCCTGGAACAGCCCGCTCAGCCAGCCGATGAGGCCGGCGTAGGCGAAGCGGACCTCCTGGCCGGTGGCCCCGGTGGTCCCGGTTTCACCCGCCCCGGCCTCGCCGGAGCGCTTGGCGTAGTTCCCGCCCGGTGCCAGGTCGATCGCCTCCAGTTCCTCCCGCAGCGCGTTCGGGAGGGCGTCCTCGACCTGGGCGGTCACCCGCCCGTGCAGGGCGCCCAGCTGGGCCGCGGTCGCCTGGTCGGGGTCGAGCTGACGCACCTCGTCCAGCACCGCCCGCACCAGCCCGGCGAGGCGGAGCAGCTTCTCGGGGTCGAGCGGGCGATCCTGGTCAGCCGTAGCCACTGGGGCGGTCTCGGAGTGGGCGGCGAGGAGTTCGGGTAGGCGGGGGGCCGGTTCATCAGCCATGGCTCTCAGGGTACCCGTTCTGCCTGTCAAAGCTGGCCGTGCGGCCATCCCCGGAACGGGCGCGCGGAATGTTCGCGAGAAGTTCGCGCCTTTGCTACATGACGTTTGCCTTCCCGCCACGAAAGCCCGGTACGTTGCGGTGGCAACATTCGGGGACGGGAGGAGTTACCCGGTTGACGGACGCGACGAGGCATGGGCTCTTCCGGCGGCTCAGGCGGCGGACCTCCCGGGCTCCTCTTGGCCCCGACCCACATGTCCCCCCGCCCACGGTGGTGCAAAGCCCGTGGCTGCAGGCAGCCTTCGGGCTTGAGGTCGGGGGGGTGCACCGGGTGATCCTGCCCGACGCCGAGACGGCGCTCACCCCGGTGACCACCCAGCCGACGACCCAGCCCGGGCACGGCAAGCGCCCCGACGACTGGCCGGCTGCCGAGCAGATCGTCGAGCCGGTCTGGATCTGGGAGCCCGAGCAGGACTGACCCTCCAGCTCGGTTCCCGTCACCGCCCGGCAGCGGCCAGCCCCCACGACACGATCCGCTCCGGGTGGATCCGGATCAGCGCTTCGCTGGCAACCGCCTCCGCCCGGCCCCGCACCTCCACCGCCCGCGGCCTCCACGGGCTCACGCTGGCGAGGTCGTCGATGACGATCGCCGCCCGCGGGTGACCCCGCACGTCCCTGAACTTCTGGGTCGAGGGCACATCGGCGCCGGTGACGTCGAACGAGTTGTGCTCGGCGTTGTAGCGCCACCCCGTCGGGACCACGTGCGGGGTCCCGTCTTCCCCGACGGTGGCGACCCGGCCGAGCTTGCGCCCCTCCTGCAGGTAGGCCAGCTCGCCGGAGGTGAACTGGGTTCGGTGTGACATCTCGCATCTCCTTCGCTCGAATGGAAGGCTCTGGGGATTGATGGTGTCACGCCCGCTGCCGGGCCGAGGACCGCAGGGCGCACGGGTCCGCCCGGGCCGCACGCCGCGTATCCTCTGAAGCGACATGGCGCACAGCAGCAACATCGTCCTGATCCTGGCCGTCTTCCTGGCCAGCGCCGTCGAGATGGTCGAGGCACTGACAATCGTGGTCGCCGCCGGTACGACCCGTGGTTGGCGCTCGGCCTTCGAGGGTGCCGGGGTGGCGGTCGTGGCGCTGGCGGCCCTGGTGGCGGCGCTCGGCCCGGCGATCGTCAGCTACGTGCCGCTCGACACGCTCCGGGTAGTGATCG
>DAIQBQ010000253.1:0-4901 GCA_036781065.1 Actinomycetota bacterium | reverse complement strand
AGCGACAGGGTGACCTGGACGCCCTCGTCGGCGGCGATGCCGTCCTGGTGCAGCCCGGTGCCGGTCACCGAGACGGCGGAGACCTGGAGGTCGGAGACGGCCTGGGTGTAGGTGGTGACGAAGCCGGACGGCGGGTGGCGCACCAGCTTCTTCATGCCGGCGTAGTCCTGGGCGTTCCAGTCCCTGAGGAAGGCGGACGAGACCGCCGGCGCCGTGTTGAGCGGACGGTTCCGTAGGTAGACGACCAGCACGCCGACGGCAGCGACGATCACCGTCGCACCCAACGCCACGAGGACTTTGCGCACGGTCCCCCATTTGACTGTTGGCTGGCAGAAAGTCCGAACCGGACCTTCGCTCCTATCCTAAGGGGTAGCCGGCGGTTTCCCCCGGACCTCTGACGCCTAAGGCGACCGCATAGAGGGCCCTGGCGCTGGCCGCTCAGCTACAGATTGTGGAGTTTTTTCGTCTTTCGCCGGTACCAGAGTTTCGGGATAGACTCCATAATGACCCGCTTTGAGAATCGGCTCGCTGACACTAGCCCGATCGGGCCAGCGAGAACCACTCGTTCGTAGCATGCAGGGCGGGGGCGGGGACCCCGATACCTCTAGGGAGAGCAACGGCCGGCTCTCAGCCCCCCGTACCCACGAGTCACAGCGTGAGGGAGTCCCCCGTGAGCCGACGCTGGGCAGCGTTCATGGCACCCGCCGTCGTGGTACCGATCCTCGTCGGAGCAGCCACCGCCCTGGTTCCCGCTGCCGCCGGGGCAGCGACCCCCTCGGCACCCCAACCAGCGCCGACGCCGCTGTCGGTGATCCTGCCGCTGCCCTCCCCACTGCCGTCGCTGAACCTGCTCACCACAGCCGGGTCGGCAACGAACCCGCTGGCCGGGCTGTTCCCGGCCGAGACCGAGACGATCCCGCAGATGCAGGCGGCACTCTTCGCCGACGTCAACGCCGAGCGCGCCGCCGCCGGCCTGGGGCCGGTCGCCACCAATGCCTGGGCGCAGAGCGTTGCGATGGGCCACGCGCAGGCCATGGCCAGCGCCCGCAACATCTGGCACAACTACACCGGCTACGTCGACGTCGCGAGGCAGGCGATCAACGCCTACGTCGATGGCGAGAACGTGGGCATGGCCGAGACGCTGGCCCAGGTTCATGCGGCCCTGATGGCCAGCCCGACCCACAAGGCCAACATCCTTTACCCGCTGTTCAACACGATCGGGATCGGCGTGGCTCAGGACGTCAACGGCTATGTGTACGTCACCGAGGACTTCGCCGACATCCGGCCGGCCGTCGCGGTGGTGGCGGCCAAGCCCGCCGCCACGACCGCCGCCCACCCGGCCGCCCAAACCGGGGCGGCCCCGGCACCCGCCCCCAGCACGGCGCCGCTGCGGGTTGCTCCCGCCGCAGCGTCCCCGATCGTGGTGCCCGCGCCCGCCGCCGACTCGACGAAGACCGTGGCCTCGACCCGGGCGGCAACGCACACCGCCGCCGCACCGGGCGCGGCACACACCGGCTCCGGGGCGGCCTCCCGCCTGGCGGCAGTGGCGCTGGCCACCTTCCTGGCCGCTGTCGCCGGGTGCAGCCGAGGTCTTTTCCGTCGCATTAGCCGCCATTCATCTCGCTGAACAGCGGTTCAGCATTCTCATCTGCGTAGTCCCCCCGGCCGCGTCGGTATGGCCCGGTTCGCAAGGATCGGCCCCGGCGAAGCGTCTGGGTCGAGGCAATAAGCGCCTCGCCCGGCAACTCCTCCACACAATTCGGGGGATGGGGCCTCACCCGCTGAGTTGCTCCTGAGGGGTCCTTCTCCACTAGCGCATCCTCCGCCGGACGGGCGGTTTGGATTGGTCTTAACGCACCAGCTAGAAACCCCCCCAAGAACCTATGAGGAACTCCATTTGTCACACCGATACCTGTCTTGTCCCAAGCAGGGAGCCGGTTCGCAGGGAGGAAGTCGGCAAGAAGTAGTCAGTGGTGTTTGGTCGTCGTCCGCAGTCAGTCGGATTTTGGTGTATCAGAAAGGAAGGTGACCCCTTGTCGCAGTTTGCTCGTTGGATGCAGAC
The DNA here is from genome assembly GCA_036781065.1 of Actinomycetota bacterium. GTDB lineage: Bacteria > Actinomycetota > CADDZG01 > JAHWKV01 > JAOPZY01 > DAIQBQ01. The sequence continues at coordinate 2,839 of DAIQBQ010000253.1, read as the reverse complement.
CCGGATCGCCGCACTGCGCAGCGGCTCCGAGCGTGGCGCTGCTGCCGTCGAATACGGCCTGCTCGTCGCCCTCATCGCCGTCGCCATCATCTTCGCCGTGTTCACCCTCGGCAACAAGGTGAAGGGCACGTTCAACTGCGTCGCCTCGGACCTGCCGCAGAACTCCGGCCAGGTTTCCGCCACCCCAACCTGCTAATTCAGGGATCGGAGCAGTACCGCTTCAACCACGGACCGGCGGGCCGCCCAGGGGGCACCCGGGGCAGCCTGGCCGGTCCGTGGTGCTCCACACGGCTGCATCGTCTCACCTCCTCATTCCCAGGCAAGGAGTCGACGCTCATGTTGAGGATCACCGCCTCACCGGCAGTTGCCCTGGGGATCCTGGTCATGAACGCCGATAGGTTGCCAGACCAGAGTTCTTGTGCCACCGCGCGCGTAAACGCTGCGCGGTGGTTGCACGTTGCGGCACGGGATTTGCCCGCAAATTTAGGGTTTTCAGGAAAGGACCCAATGACATGCAAAGCCGATCGACCGTCATCATCGGTGCGGGCGTGGCCGTGGCGCTGCTCGGCGCCATCCTGGTCTTCGTCTACGCCCACAACCTGCAGGGCTCGGCCGGGGCATCGAACGCCCCCGGCGAGGCTTCGTTCGTCGTCACCACGGCCATCCCGGTAGGGACGCAATCCAGCGCCATCTCGGGCGACGTCAAGCAGGTCGGCGTGCAGGCCTCCGCCCGCCCCGCCGACGCCATCACCTCGATCAACCAGATCTCCGGCCTGGTCGCCCTGCGGCCGCTCGAGGTCGGCGAGGTCGTCACCACCTCCGACTTCGGCACCGCCGGCACGCCCAGCACCAACACCAGCGGCCTCGCCATCCCGGCCGGCGACGACGCCATCTCGGTGAACGTCTCGCTCCCCCAGGACGCCGCCGGTTACGTCTCCCCCGGTGACCAGATCGACATCTACGTCTCCAGCAAGGACCTGGGCAACGCCAACGCCGTCCGCCTGATGCTGGCCAACGTCACCGTCCTGGCGACCGTGGTCGAGGGGACCCCGACCGCCGCCGCCCCGGCTGCGGCCAGCGGCCCCGAGACCTGGACCCTGGCACTCAGCCCGGTCGACGCCACGAAGGTGATCTTCGCCGAGAGCTTCGAGAGCGTGTGGTTCGGCCTGGTCCACCCCGGCAACCCGCCCGCCCCCTCGGCCGGGACCGTTGGCGCCAACCTCTACAGCTAAGGGGCACACCATGACCCTCGAATCCGAGCAGGCCCGGAGACCGCTGGCAGCCAGCGGCGCCTCCGGCCTGCGGCCTCCAGACGAAGGCTCGCGCCTTACGCTGGTGGAGGACACGTACGGGGTTCCCCAGGACGATCCCCGTCCAGCCGACACCGCGCCCGACGGGTCCCCGCTGACCATCCTGGTCGTTGACCGTAAAGGCACCTTCAGCGCCGACATCGAGCGGGCGGCACGGATGCTGTCGCAGGCGCACGAGATCGTCGTCGAGTCGCACCCGACGCGGTTGGTGGAGCAGCTGGCGATCCAGCTCCCCGACGTGGTCCTGGCGTCGCCGGAGGAGATGACCACGACCGGGCTCCGCCGCCTCGCCCAGGTGCACCGGGCGGCACCCAAATGCCTGATCGCCCTGACGCAGACCCAGGGCGGGCCGGTGATCTCGATGACCGACGCCGCCGCCTGCGGCGCCAGCGAGGCCATCATCTACCCGGCGAGCTCGATCAAGCTGCGCAACGCTCTGGCCCGCATCCTGGCCGCGGCAGAGTCGCTCCGAGCCGAGCGGGTGGTCATCCGCGAGGTGATCACCGAGGTGCCCGCCGCGCCTCTTCCGGTACACGAGCTCCCGGCGGCCGCTCCGGCGGCCACCGCCAAGGTGTACACGGTCACGTCGCCGACCGGCGGGTGCGGCAAGACGTTCTTCGCCACCAACCTCGCCGGCTACCTGGCCGGGGCGACCGGCGGCAGGGTGCTGCTGGTCGACCTCGACCTGCAGTTCGGTGAGGTGTCGCTCGCCCTGGGACTCCGGCCCCAGCGCACGATCTCCGAGCTGATCAACGAGGAGAACCTGCTCGAGGCCTTCCCCGAGTACGTGGTGACCCACTCCGCCGGCTACCAGGTGCTGTCGGCCCCCGCCGACCCGTTCGCTGCCGAGCTGGTCGGCCCGCGGGAGACCACGCAGGTGCTCGAGGCCGCCCGGGCGTCCTACGACTACATCGTGGTCGACACACCGCCGTCGCTCAACGAAGTGGTGCTGGCAGCCTTCGACCAGTCCCGGTACCTGGTGGTCATGGCGACCATGGACGTGCCGTCGCTCAGGAACCTCAAGGTGTTCCTGGAGACCATCGAGCGGCTGAAGCTGCCCGCCGAGGACGTGTCCTGCGTCCTGAACAAGGCGGAACCCGACAACGGCATCAAGCTCGACGAGCTGCTCCGGGTCTACCCCGGTGGGTTCGCCGCGGTCCTTCCCTACGCCAAGGAGGTGTCCCGCTCGCTGAACCTCGGCAAGCCGGTGCTGATGACCGACCCCCGGGCGGACATCTCGCAGAAGATCCTGGAGGCGGGCTCCAAACTGGTCCCCGCCGCCGAGATCAAGAACAGCGGCTGGCTCGCCAGGCCAGCGCCGCGGTCCCCGCTGCCGTTCCGGCGCAAGCACGCCAACGCCCCGGCGGCGTCGATCGCCCCGGGGGCAGAGCCGGCTGGCCAACCGGGCCGCGGCTACCAGCCGGGCCCGGCCTACCAGCCCGCGCCCGGGCACCCGCAGGCACCCGCCTACCCGACCGAGACCGTCCGCGTCACCGTGCGCGACAACGGCGAGATCTTCGCCGTTCCGA
>DAIQBQ010000252.1:0-4908 GCA_036781065.1 Actinomycetota bacterium | reverse complement strand
GGTGTTGTCGTAACGCTGCTTCTCGGGACTCATGTGGCTCGCCCAGCCGTCGACCATGCACCGGGTGCTACGCCACCGCCACCCCCTCTACCGCCGGCCGGTCTGCCCCCGCCCCCACCACGCCCAGCTGGCCGCCACCGGCTGGCGGGCCTGGTATCTCGACCCGCCGTCGGAGGAGGGCTAGATGGCCAACGTGCTCACCGACAAGGCCGGCCCGCTGCCCACCTGGGCGTGGCTCGCGATCGCCACCGTGGCCGCCATCATCTACTACGGGTACCAAAAGACCCGCTCCGGGTCGACCTCGACGGTGTCACCGTCGGCGCCGGCAGGATCGGTCCCCGACTTCGTCATCCAAAACCAGTACCTGCCGCCCACCTCCGACACCCCCCCCGACAACGACAAGCCCCCCGCACACCACACCCCGACCACCACCCACAAGCTGCACAAGGTCAACCCCGGCGGCCGGATGCGGCGGGTCCCCGTCGCCGGCCACCACAAAGCGCCGGCGAAGAAGACCGCAGACCGCAAGCCGGCGCCGAAGAAGCGGACCGACCGACGCCCCGGCGCCGGCGCCAACCCTCCCAAGGTGAGAACCTGATGGCCGGCGCCGAGACGATCGGCCTGGTCGTGCTGGGCCTCGGGGTGCCCTCCACGATCATGTCCTGCTACCTGCCGTCCCCGTCGACCGCCTACGACAAGGCGTCCGGCAAGATCTCCTCCGGGCCGGCCAGCCTGGCCATCCTGCGCCGCGGGGAGATCATCGGCGCCGGCGTGTCGATCGCCATCGGCGGGGCCGTCGCCCTCATCGCATCCAAGGACCTCGGACCGGCCGCCGCCGGACTGTTCGCCGGCTGCGTCGGCCTGCTCGGCCTGTTCTGCTGGGAGTACGAGCGGGCGTTCCGCCTCGGACGGGCACACGCCGCCGAAAGCGGCGGTGACGTGCCGTGATCGCCGCCTCCGACGTCGTGCGCGTCGCGGTCGGCTCCGGCACCCCCTGGTGGTCCCAGGTTCTCATCGGCCTGGCCGTGCTCATCGCCTTCGGCGCGCTGGTATCGATCTGGCATTGGGCGACCAAGGCGTGCAAGGCACTCATCGACGCCGCCAAAGCCGTCGTGGAGATCGGCCCCTACCTGCACACCTGGCGCCACGACGACCTCGAACGTTGGACCCGCCTCGACCTGGCCGTGCGCACCCTCACCATCGTCTCCCGCAAGCTGGCCCGCCGACTCGAGGAGGCCTAGATGCCATCCGCCCTCGACGCCTACGACCCGATCCCCCTCGACGCCGCCAAAGCCGCCGGCTACGTCGGCGGCATCGGCTACGTCTGCGCCGACCCGGCCAAACGGGTCAGCCCCGCCCAGCTCGCCGCCGCCGCCGCCGCCGGCGTCGCCTACGCCCTGGTCTACGAAGACGGAGCCGCCGACTTCTTCGGCGCCAAAGCCGGCGTCACCAAAGCCGTCGCCGCCCGCCCCATCCTCCACGAGCTCGCCTGGCCGGCCGGCCGGCCCGTCTACGCCGCGGTCGACTGGCCGGCACCGGAGACCGACTGGCCGCAGATCTGGCTGGCCGTCGCCGCGTTCGCCGACACCCTCGGCCGGCCCGCCGCCGTCTACGGCCCCCGCCCGTTCCTCGCCTGGGCCGAGACCGTCCACGGCTGCCGGTACCTGTGGGAGGCCGCAGGCTGGAAGACCGGACCTGCAGCCGAGCACACCTGCCTCGCCCAGCAGCCCGACCCCGTCGACGTCGGCGGCGTCTCCGCAGACGTCGACATCATCCTCGCCGACGACTGGGGCCAACACCCCTACCACCCTGCCGCACCCCCCGGCATCCACCCCCAGCCGGGCCCGCCCAAGGAGGACGACATGATCGCCACCGCCACCGTCGACACCGACCTGCACATCGTCCAGATCGGCCCCGAAGGAGGCCTCCGCCACTGGACCTTCCCCCCCGAAGGGCCCACCCGCTTCGAGCTCGTCGACGGCGGCGGCCTCGACCCGGCCGTCACCCCCGTCGCCGGCGTCTTCAACGGCGCCCTCCACGTCACCGCCGCCCGCCCCGGCGGAGACACCCCCGTCGTCTACCGCCTCGACCCGGCCGGCACCTGGTCCCACCAGAACCTGCCCTCCTAACCCTCCACCTCCACCACAGCCTTCAACCCTGAAAGGACCCCCCGCGTGATCTCCAAGATCCTCGCCTTCCTCGGCGACCCCGCCGACATCCGCTCCGTCGTCGCCATCGTCGCCGGCGTCCTCACCACCGTCCTCCGCCCCGGCGACTCCACCTCCATCATCATCGTCGTCGACGCCGTCGCCGGCGCCGTCATCGCCATCGACACCGCCGTCGCCCGGGCCAAAACCCCCGCCAAGACCGCCCCTGTCGCAGCACAGCCCACCATAACGGTGCCCGCCTACGCCCAGGCGGCCCCGGCCGCCTCCTACCCGCCCGTGGCCTACCAGGCCCCCTACACGCCGGCAGCGGCGCCGGCGGCGGCCGCCCCGGCCACGTCGGCACCCCCCTCCTGGCCGACGCCGCCGGCGGCGGCCGCACCCGCCCCCAACTAGCCGATGTGCACGAGGCCGAGCTGTACCGGCTGGTCACCGCCTGCTGCGACCAGCTCGGCCTCGACCGCTACCACGACCACGACGCCCGCCGCAACCAGCCCGGCTGGCCCGACCTGGTCATCTGGGGGCCCGGCGGGATCGTCTACCGCGAGCTCAAATCCGACCTCGGCCGGCCCTCCCGGGCGCAGCTCCGCCTCGGCCAGGCCCTCGCCGCCGCCGGCGCCGACTGGGCCATCTGGCGGCCCGACGACTGGCGGCACGGCACCATCGCCTCCGCCCTCCTCACCCTCGCCTACACCCGGCACCGCCGGCAACCCCAAGACGTGGCGACGCCCCCGGGTGCTCACGCCGGGGGCGTCGCAGACGGGAAGGCGGAGGGCGCCGACCCGTCAGGCGGCTAGGAGCCGGAGGCTCACACCGCCCCGGATATCAAAACGGCAGGTCACGGCCACGGTCGACCGCAGACCGCAACCTCGACGCCTCCACGATCGACAGGCCCGCCAGGTCCTCCTCACCGGCGCTCGGATCGACGGTCACACCCTTACGCCACGATGCCATCGCCGCCTCGCCACGCTCGACGAAGCCGGCATCGGCCTCCTGGGCTCGGAAAGCACGGTAAGCCCGAACCTCGGCCAGATCCCGCGACGCCGACCTCGCCAACAGTCGCAACACCCACGCGGCCGCCGCCACCCAGATCAACGCCACCCAGAAGACCTCCACGGCCACGCTCATGTGCGCAAGGAGACGTTAGGCACGGCGATATCCCCGTGGCTGGTGTGGACCGTCATCGACAACTGGCAGGCCCCATAGGCGTGGGAGGAAAGCGGGAGCCGCACGTCGCAGGGGACCAGCGCAACCTCCTCGACGGCGCCGCACCCGTCGACATGCCGAAGCTCGATGCCGATGATCCGCTGCTCGCAAGGGGCGCCATTCACACGGCCGACCAGACTGTCTGCCATCACGCCGCCACCTTCGCCGTCGAAGGGTGCCGGCCGAATATCCGCCGCGCACGTGAGTTGATGTATCCGCCAATAGCGCCGCTCGGCTGGGCCTCCCGCTGCGACTCCCACGGAGGCGCTCCGATCGAGGCGAGCACCTTGCGGTAGTCACGCCGCTGGACATCGGACGAGCGGTCGTCGGCGCGGTCGTCGACGTGGCGGAGGCGGATACACCAGGCGGTCACGGCCCGGCAGATGGCGAGCGAGTAGCCGCGGCGCTCGATGGCCTCGTAGAGCTGGTCGGCTTCCTCGAGGGTGGCGGGGACATACCGGTACTCGTCGACGAGCGGCTTGGGTCCGGTGCGCACGTGCCGATCCTACCCTTCGCCTGTGACGGTCATCCTCGACTCGACCGCGGCAAGGCGGGCCTCGAGGGGGGCGATCTCGTCGTCGTCGAGCTCGAGGGCTCTCAGCGCGGCGATCTGCGCGGCGAGCTTGACCGCCTGGGCGCGCAGGACGGCCGGGTCGGTCGTCGCCGGCGGCGGCCCGAGGGGGAGGGCCATGAGGGTGTCGAGGGCGTGGACGATCGAGTGGGTGCCGGCGAAGCGGGCGATCCGCTCCTCGAGCAGGCCGCCGTCCTGCGCGTAGCGGTCGGCGACCGCAGCGCACCGCTCGAGCATCACCGGCCCGAAGATCGGCTTTCCGAGGACCTCCCCGAGGGTCGCGGCGACCGCCTTGGCGGCCTCTTTCGGCTCCGATCTCTCGCTCCCTCCCTCCCTAGAGAGAGAGGGAGTACGTAGTACTCCAGAAAAGCATTGTGTAGGGGGCGCATCCGGTTCGGTGGGGAGTCCGGTTGTAGGGCCGATCTGAGCGTGGGGATTCGGTGTGGAGTCCGGTTGTCTCGGTGGGGAGTCCGGTGGAACGACGCTCAGCTGGTGTCCGGGGAACCCTCTGTGAGGGGGGTCAACCGGACTCCGAAATGGCCTCTGACCAGCCTCAACCGGACTCCCCACCGAATCAACCCTCGCTGCTACGGCGCGCAAAGAGGACAGGGCGGCCGAAGCGGAGCGAATCCACGGCACCCGCCGCCATTCCCGGACCCTCGCCAGGTCGTCGCCGGCGACGCGGAACAGCGCGGTGCGATGCGGTCCCCGGCCGATCTTGGAAAGGATCCGGTGCTCACCGGCAAGGCGGTCGAGGACCTCGATGTCCCAGAGCGACTCCCACCGTTCGCGGCGGCCGAGCTCGGCGAGCTCTGCGGCGCCGAGCTCGGTCCACGACCCGTGCGCCTGGGTGCGCCAGGCGACGAGGGTGACCAGCCGGATCTTCGTGTCCCACCCCTTCGCGTGCGGGTTGACCTGGTCGAGCACTTCGGGGATCAGCTGCGTCAATCTCACCATGGACACGAA
>DAIQBQ010000251.1:0-4929 GCA_036781065.1 Actinomycetota bacterium | reverse complement strand
GCGGCATGAAGATCGTCGCCTCGGTGACCCCGGCCCCCCGGGAGGCCTGGGAGGCGGCGTTCGCCGCCGACCCGCTCGCCTTGGAGACCCAGTCGCCCTCCTGGGCCGACGCCATGTGCGCCCAGCGGGGCTTCGAGGATGTCAGCCTGCTCTACCAGACCGATGAGGGCCGCGACCTGGTGTTCCCGATGTTGCGCCGCCGGCTGGCTCGCGGCCTTCCTGCCATCGAGGGGTCGATGCCGCGCAGCTGCGGCGTGGGCGGGGTCGTAGCGGCCGGCGGGCCGAGCCAGGAGGAGATCGCCGCGGTCTTCCACGAGCTGGCACGGCGAGCCAGCACCTACCTGACGATCTATCCGAACCCGTTGCTTGCCGAGTCCTGGGCGAAGGACCTGCCGGCGGCGGCGATCTCGATCCCGCGCCGGGCACACGTCATGGACCTCGAGGGCGGGTTCGAGCAGGTGTGGAAGCATCGTTTCTCCAGCTCGACCAGGACTGCCGTCCGCAAGGCCGAGCGGGAAGGTGTCACCGTCGAGTGCGACACCACCGGTCGGCTGATGGGCGAGTACTACGGCCTGACGGAGCTGGCGGTCCAGCGCTGGGCCGCCGCCCAGCACGAGCCGCCCTGGCTGGCCCGCCTGCGGCTGCACCAGCGGGACCCGCTGCAACGGATGGAGGCCATTGCCCGGACCTTGGGCGACCGGTGCCGGGTCTGGCTGGCTCGGGTCGACGGCCGCCCCGCAGGGGGGTTCATCGTGCTGCAGGGGGCCAACGGCTACGGCTTCCGGGCGGCGATGGACGATGAGCTGAAGCGCTACCACGCTCACGACCTGCTCGTGCGCCACATCGTGGAGGACGTCTGCAACTCGGGCTGCCACTACTACTACCTGGGCTCGAGCGGGTGGTCCACCTCCAAGTCGGTGTTCAAAGAGCGGGTAGGGGCACGGCCCGTCGTCTACTCCGAGTACCGCCTGGAGCGATTGCCGGTGACCGCCATCGAGCGGGTCGCCAAGCAGGCCGTTAAGAAAGTGGTCCGGTTCCGGGACTAGTGTCCGCGCGGGGGCTGGTGATCGAGGCGCTGGAGCGCCCTGCGACGACGAGCGGTCGGGGGTTGGAGCGATCCGGTGTTTTGTGGATCATGGGCCCTCATTATTGAGTGCAGCGATCCACAAAACCGCTGCGGACCCACCGAGGGGCCCCCACCCAGCCGGATCACCGCCGTCGAGGTCACGTCACCGGGTCCAGTACCACCACCGGGATCGTCCGGATGCCCTTGGTCTTCTCCTCGTACTCGTCGAAGCCCGGCCAGATCTCCTTCTGCCGGTCGAAGATCTCGTCGCGCTCGGCCCCCTCGGCCACCCGGGCGCGCACCGGGATGCGCTCGGTGCCCACTTCGATCTCGACGTGCGGGTTGGCCAGCAGGTTGTGGAACCAGTCGGGGTTGTCGGGCGCGCCCCCCTTCGAGGCGAAGATGGCGTAGCTGTCACCGCGGCGCTGGTAGGCAACCGGGTTCACCCGGATCGTGCCGGTCTTGGCCCCGGTGTGGGTCAGCAACAACAGCGTGCGGCCCTCGAAGTGGCCGCCCACTTTCCCTTCGTTCGCCCGGAACTCATCGATGATCGCACGGTTCCAGTCGTTGGGGTCCGACATTTTGCTAGCTCCCTTCGGGAATGACGTTACGGTTTTCACCACCAAGATACCGGCGTTTTTCCCGGATCTGAGACGAGCCTGCTACCAGCTGACCGGGAGCTCGGCAACGGCGCCGGGGACCCGGTCGGGCAGCGCTTTCAGGCGGGCGAGTGGGACCGCCAGCGACAGGCCGGGGAACCGGGCCAGCAGGCCGGCGAACAGGACCTGCAGCTCCATCCGCGCCAGCGGCGCACCGATGCAGAAGTGGAGGCCGTGACTGAACGCCAGGTGCGGGTTGTCGGCGCGGGCGACGTCGAATGAGCCGGGGTGCGGGAAGACCCCGGGGTCCTCGTCGGCCTCCTGGAGGGCGAACATCACCAGGTCACCGGTGCGGATCGTCACGCCCTCGATGGCGATGTCGGCAGCGGCGTAGCGGGGCAGGCCGCCGCGGCGGGTCGCCTGCGGCCCCTCCAGCGGGCTGGGGAACCGGATGATCTCCTCGACGGCGGGCGGCATGAGCGCCGGGTCGGTGCGGAGCTGCTCGCGCTGACCGGGGTTGGTGACCAGCAGCATGACGCCGCGGTCGATGACGCTCACCACCGTGGCGTGCCCGGCCAGCAGGATCCCGGCGGCCAGGTGGGCGATGCCGTCGTCGGTCAGCCCGGGATCGGTCGCCTGGGCGGCGTGGAGTTCCGAGACGACGTCCTCGCCCGGCGCCCAGCGCTTCCGCTCGACCAGGGCGCCGAGGTAGCGCCAGAGCGACTGGAGCCCGGCCCGGGAGCGGGCTGGGTGCTGCAGCTGCGTGGCCTCGGCCGCCCAGCGACGGAAGTCGTCCCGCTCCTGGAGCGGGACGCCCAGGAGCTCGCAGATCACCAGGGCCGGGAACGGCACGGATACGAGGGCATGGAAGTCGGCGGGCGGGCCGCCGTCCCGGAGGGCGCCCAGCAGGTCGGCGGCAATCAGTTCGACCTTCGGCCGGAGCGCTTCCATCCGGCGGGCCGAGAACGGCTTGGTCAGCAGCCGGCGCAGCCGGGCATGGTCGCCCTGCTCGGCGGCGGGGTCGCCGATCGGCCCGCCGAAGACGCCAATCTGCGTCATCCGGGCCGGGTGGCGGGGGTCGGGGTGGGTGCGGCTCAGCCGTGGGTCAGCCAGCAGTGCCCGCGCTGCGGCGTAGCCGGAAACCAGCCACACCGGCTCTCCGGTGGTGCTCGTTACGCGCTGGACCGGCGCGGTGGTGCTCATGGTCGTCGGCGGCCGCCCGCGGGCGGCCGCGGCAGGGGACTAGTACGTGTCAGGAGCCGGTTTCGCCTCCACCCCCGGCTTCGCCGCGGGGGCGTCGTCGTCCATGTCGACCTCGCCCCACCGGGCGATCTCCTCGGCCAGCGTGATCGTGTGGCACAACTGGTCGATGCCCAACGTGACCCCCTCGTACTCCTTCAGCCACTTGAGGGCGCCCGGCTCCCGGCTGGCGAGGTCGAGCTCCTCGGCCCACTCGTCGACCGTCTTGTGGTCGGTCATGTTGTTGAGCATCCGCGTCTTCTCAGCCTCGGTGCGGGTCTCGCTGACCTGCTTGCGGTCGGCCTGGTAACGGGCCGGGGGCTTGATCGTGTCGATGATGTGCAGCGCCTCCGGGGTGGTGGAGAGCTCGGTGGCCAGTGCGTGGCGGATCTGCTCCCGCGCCTCGGCCAGCGAACCACCCTGACCATGCAGTCCCGGTCGACCGGTGATCTCCGCCGACCAGGTTTCGCCGTCTCTTCCGTATACCGCGGTGTAGGTCTCGCTCACGTCGCTCATCCCTTCCCGATCTCGGCGGCCGATGCAGCCCGGCCCGGGTGCCCACTGGGCGCCTGGCTGTGCTTTCAGGATATGTCAACTACCGGCCTTAAAGCGCTGGCGGAGCTCAGCGCGCCCCGCCGAGCTTGCCCTTGAGGGTCGCCAACTCCTGGCGCAGGGCGGCCGGGAGCCGGTCGCCGAGCCTGGCGTAGTGCTCCTCGATCGAGGGGAGCTCGCCCTGCCACTCCTGGGCGTCGACCGAGAGCAGCTTGGCCATCGTGTCGTCGTCGACCGGCAGCCCGGTGGTGTCGAGCGATGCCGGGGTGGGCACCCTCCCGATCGGGGTATCGGTGGTCTCGCCCCGGCCGGCGGCGCGCTCGCACACCCAGGCCAGCACCCGGCTGTTCTCGCCGTAGCCCGGCCACAGGAACGTGCCGTCGGGACCCTTGCGGAACCAGTTGACGAAGTAGATCTTCGGCAGCTTCTCCGGGTCGGCCGACGTACCGATCTCGAGCCAGTGGCCGAGGTAGTCGCCCATGTTGTAGCCGCAGAACGGGAGCATGGCGAACGGATCGCGGCGCACCTTGCCGACGGCACCGGCCTGGGCGGCGGTCGTCTCCGAGGCCATGATCGAGCCGAGGAACACCCCCTGCTGCCAGTCGAACGCCTCGGTAACCAGCGGCACGACGCCGGCCCGCCGGCCGCCGAACAGGATCGCCGAGATCGGCACGCCCGCCGGGTCCTGCCACTCCGGCGCCATCACCGGGCACTGGGCGGCCGGGGCCGTGAACCGGGCGTTGGGGTGGGCGGCCGGGGCGCCGCCGGGGGCCCAGGGGTTGCGGTGCCAGTCGGTCAGGCCGTCCGGCGGGGTCGGGGTCATCCCCTCCCACCAGACGTCGCCGTCGGCAGTCAGCGCAGTGTTGGTGAACAGGCTGGAGCTGGCCAGCGTCCGCATGGCGTTGTAGTTGGTCTCGTCCGACGTCCCCGGCGCCACGCCGAAGAACCCGGCCTCCGGGTTGATGGCGTACAGCCGGCCGTCGCTGCCGAACTTCATCCAGCAGATGTCGTCGCCGAGGCACTCGACCGTCCAGCCCGGGAGGGTGGGCACCAGCATGGCGAGGTTGGTCTTGCCGCAGGCGGAGGGGAAGGCCCCGGTGATGTAGCGGGATTCGCCCTCGGGCGAGGTCACCTTCACGATCAGCATGTGTTCGGCGAGCCAGCCGTCGTCACGTGCCATCAACGAGGCGATCCGCAGGGCGAAGCACTTCTTGCCGAGCAGTGCGTTGCCCCCGTAGCCGGACCCGTAGGACCAGATCTCCCGGGTTTCCGGGAAGTGGACGATGTATTTGCTCGTCGGGTTGCACGGCCAGGCGACGTCGGCCTGGCCGGGATCCAGCGGCGCCCCGACCGAGTGCAGGCAGGGGACGAACTCGCCGGTCGCCCCCAGCACGTCGAGGGCGGCCTGGCCCATCCGGGTCATGATCCGCATGCTCACCGCCACGTACGGCGAGTCGGTCAGCTCGACGCCGA
>DAIQBQ010000250.1:0-4958 GCA_036781065.1 Actinomycetota bacterium | reverse complement strand
CGCCGTCGTCGTGGCGACGGCGATGCCCCACCCGTCGAACCGCTACACGAATGACGCCGCGATCTACCTGCTGACCGCCCTGGCGGCGGCCGGCAACGCTGTGTTCGGGGTGCTGGCGCTACGTTGGTGGGAGCGGCACCAGGAGGGCCCGTTGCTCCTGCTCTGGGGTGCCGCCCTGGTTGGGCTGGTCGCCATGCTCACCTACTTCGGTGGCGGCTTCGGCTCCGACTACTACCTGCTCTACTTCCTGGTCATCTCCTTCGTTGCCGCCACCCAGGAGCCCCCGGCGCAGGCGTTGCTGTTCGTCGTGCTGGTGGCGGTCTACGGGTTGGCGGTCTGGGCGGTGCCGCTGCACCCGTTCGCCGGCAACCTGCTGTTGCGGATGGGCATCCTGGCCGGCGCCGAGGTCCTCGGCTGGTACCTGGCCGCCGCTCTGCGGGCCGAAGCGATGACCCGGGCGGTGATCCAGGCGGAGTCCGAGCTGAAGAACGTGCTGGCGATCGAGGCCAACCACCGGATCAAGAACAACCTCCAACTGGTGGCCGACCTGCTCTCGTACGAGGCGGCCAAGCCGCGGGCCTCGCTGCCCGACGTCGTCGACGTCACGCTCGGCCGGGTTCAGGCGGTGGCTGCGGTGCACGCCCTGCTCTCTGCCAGCGACAACGGCCAGGTGCGTACCCGCGTCGTGCTGGAGCGGGTGCTCGCCCTCCTCTCCGAGCGGTCGGGCTCCGGGCTGCCGGTGCGTGCCGACGTCGAGGGAACCTGCCCCGACCTCGATCCGCAGCGGGGCACCTGGCTGGCGATCGCGGTCAACGAGCTTGCCACCAACGCCATCGTGCACGGCTTCCAGGGCGGGGGCGGCCAGCTGACCCTCTGGCTGGAGGAGGGCGCCGACTGCCGGGTGGCACTGGAGGACGACGGTGTCGGCTTCGCCGGGGCCAGCGAGGGGTTGGGGCTGAGCCTGGTGCGGCGCCTTGTCACCGAGGGCCTTCACGGTACCCTCGAGATCCATTCGGACGGGCCGGGGACCACCGCCGAGATCGTTTTCCCGGCAACGGCGCCGCCGCTGGGGCCGGCCCGCACACCACGCCCGGCGACCGCGGGGCACCCGCGGGCGGGAGGCCGCCGGACGACATCGGGCCGGACAGCATGATGAACGTCCTGATCGTCGAGGACGATCCGGTGATCTCGCTGGGCCTGGAGCAGAAGCTCTCTGAGCTGGGGTACGGGCTGGCTGGCCGAGCCGGGACCGGGAGTCAGGCGGTCGAGCGTGCCCGGGAGCTGCAGCCGGACATCATCTTGATGGACGTGATGATCCCCGAGTTCGACGGCCTGGAGGCCGCCCGGCGGATCTCGGCGGCTGGGCTCCGCGTCCCCGTCGTGGCGATCACTGCCCACGAGGATCCGGACCTGGTGGAGCGGGCGATTGCCGTCGGCGTCGCTGCCTACCTGATGAAACCGGTGAGCCGTGCGCAGCTGCGCTCGGCCCTGGAGCTCGCCCGCTCACGCCAGACCGAGTTCGAGACGCTCCGCTCCGAGAACGCCGACCTCCGCGCGGCGCTGGCGACGCGCAAGCTGGTCGAGCGGGCGAAAGGCGTGCTGATGGACCAGGGCGGCTTGAGCGAGGCCGATGCCTTCGCCGCCATCCAGCAGCAGGCCCGCCGGACCGGGCGGACGATGGGCGATGTTGCCGGGGAGATCGTCCGCTCGACCGAACTTCTCGCCCAAGCGCGACGCTCCCGTCGCGGCGCTCGGTGAACTGGAGCAACTGGGTGAACCTGGGGTAACATTGCTGTGCTGTTAACGCCCGGTCCACGATGACCGGCGGAGAGGGCCGAGAAGCCGCAGTCCCCTTGGGGCTCGCGGCTTTTTTGTTGTCTTCATGGTTTCCAGGGGCTTTCCCGGTGCCGGCGCTGAGACTGGCACTGGCGGGCGAGCAGACCGAGATGGGAGTCGGAGCGGATGGCACGGGCATCGGTCCTCACGGCGGAGCCGCCGCAAGCCGCGGCTCGGGGCCGGACACATCCAGCGGCGCCGGTCAGCGACCCGCTCGGTTCGTACCTGGACGAGATCGGCCGGGTCCCCCTGCTCACCGGCGCCCAGGAGCGAGAGCTCGCCGAACGAATGGCCGACGGGCTGAAGGCCGAGGCACTGGCGAGCCGCGAGGAGCTCGACCTCCCGGCCGTTGCCGCCCTGGCCCGGACCCGGCTGGGCCCGGTGGCGGTCGCCGAGCTCACGGCAGAGCGCGCGCTGGAGCTGTGCTGCCGGCTGCAGCGGGACGGGCTGGCCGCCCGGGCGGCGCTGATCGAGGCCAACCTGCGCCTGGTGGTCTCGATCGCCAAGCGCTACCGGGGCAAGGGGATGCAGCTCCTCGACCTGATCCAGGACGGCAACCTCGGCCTCATCCGGGCGGTCGAGCGGTTCGACCCCTCGCGCGGCTTCAAGTTCTCGACGTACGCCACCTGGTGGATCAAGCAGAACATTTCCCGGGCGCTGGCGGACCGCGACCGGGTGGTCCGCCTCCCGGTCCACGTCGTCAACTCGGTCGCCGCGATCAAGCGGCTCCAGCGGGACCTGGTCCAGGACCTCGGCCGCCAGCCCCGGGTCGAGGACCTGGCGGTCGAGCTGGGGATCGGGGTCGACGAGGTCAAGCGGCTGCTGACCTACTGCAAGGAGACGCTCTCGCTGGATGTCCCCATCAGCGAGCAGTCCCGTTCCCAGCTCGGTGACTTCATCCCCGACGAGACGGCCGACGAGCCACCGGAGGTCGCCGTCGGGGTGCTGATGCGGGAGCAGGTCGGCTCCGCGCTCAGTGCCCTGTCCCAGACCGAGCGCAACGTGATCGAGTTGCGCTACGGGCTGGCCGACGACGTCCAGCGAACCCTGGACGAGGCGGGGGCGATGGTCGGTCTCACCCGCGAGCGCGTCTACCGCATCGAGCGCCGGGCGCTGTGCAAGCTGCGCCACCCGTGCACTGCCCATACCTTGCGGGGGTTCCTGGAGTAGGAGGGATGATGCCGGATATCAACGCCTGGAACAGCCAGCTGATCGACCGGTTCCGGTGCTACGCCGGGTGGGTCGGGGGCAACTTCGAGGGGATCCCCCTCCTCATCCTGCACACCGTCGGCCGGCGGACCGGCCAGGCCCGCGAGAACCCGCTGGTGTTCCGGCGCAGCGGGCGGTCGTACGTCGTCTTCGCCTCCGACGGCGGGGCCGACCATGACCCTGATTGGTACCGCAACCTGCTCGCCCGGCCGCGGGCGGTGATCGAAGTGGGGGATCGGCTGATCGAGGTCAGCGCCCGGGTAGCGGCGGGGGCCGAGCGGGAGGAGGCGTGGCAGGACCTGGTCCGGGCCATCCCGGCGTTCGCCCAGCAACAGCGGGCGACCTCGCGGAGGATCCCGGTCGTCGTACTCGAACCGGCCGGGTAAACGAGCCGGCGAGCACGCCCAACCCGCCCGTAAAAAGGGCGGATTCATCACTCGCCGGCCCGTGCACCGGGCTACGAAGTATCGGGCGACGGTTAGGCCGCTCGTTCCTCCTTGGCAAGAGCCCCGAAATAGAGCCGGCCGTGCTTCTTCCCGTCCTCCACGGACTCGACTGCCCGGTGGTGGGGGATGGAGTTCATGTCATTCCACGCCCCGACCTGCGGGTACCCGGCGTTGGTGGGAGTAGGCCCGGGTGCCGGCGCTTCGGCCGCGGTCTGGCTGCCGAATTCAGCCATTGATGCCTCCGTTTCTACTACCGATCCGGGCGGCAACTTTGTCGCCCAATTCCACGTTAGCACGCACAGGTCCTCCACTCTCCCCCAACTGGTCAACACTGAAGAGCCTGCTCGGGTGGCAGCCCGTGTTCCGGCTGGCGCAGGAGAAGGTGCTTTTCGACCGCTGCGGCGGGGTAGTTAGTAAAGGGCCGACAACACGGGGTTCGAAATGGCGTTGTTCTTGTTGGTAATCATCATCGCTATCGTGACCGGTCTTATCGGTGTCCTTGTGAAAGGCCTGCTTTATCTGTTGATCGTCGCTATCGTCCTATTCTTGGTCAACCTGGTGGCATTCGGCTTCCGCGCCGGGCACCGGGCGCGCCGGCCGGCGCGATAGGGCGCCAGGCCTTGGCGACCGTTGCCGAGTGGCCTCTGCTCGCGGCGGCGTTACCGACCGGAAGGAGCGTGGCGTGTTCCCAGCCGAGAACATTCGTGACTGGCGGGGCCTGGCAGTCGTGGACCGTGGTGGGTCGAAGATCGGCGAACTGGAAGCGGTCTACGTCGATACTGCGACCGACATCCCCGCCTTCGCCACGGTCAAAGTTGGCATCGTCGGGAGGCACCGGCTGGTCTTCGTCCCCTTGGACGGAGCCACCGTCAGCCCCCGACACGTCAGGGTGACGTGCGATAAGAAGCAGGTGAAGGATGCCCCGGCGATCGGCGTCGACGGAGAGTTGCTCGCCGAGCAGGAGCCCGACGTCTTCTCCCACTACGGGATCACCTATGCCAAAGGTGCCTCCGGTGAACGGCGGCTCGCCCGCCGTTAACGGAGTGCAGCCGCGGCATCCTGACCGGAGGGCGATCCAGCAGGGCTGAGCTGTGGAGCGGGCCCGGGTCGGGGACGCATCGCTCCGGGGCGTTGGGCGGCGGTCAGGGCTCAGGGTCGCAGGCGGAGGGCCACCCAGGTCACGCCGCCGCCGAAGGCCGCTGCCAGCAACAGCCACAAGACCCACTGGTAGGATCCGGCGCCGTGCTCGCGCCCCGGCAGCACCACCGCCCGCATGGATGGGCTGGGGCTGGCGGCGGTGAGGGACGGCGGCGGTGGGGGAGCCGGCGACGGCGAGGGGCTCGGTGACGGCAGCGGGCTGGGGCTGGGCTTCGGGCTGGGGCTGGGCTTGGGCGGGGGTGGGGGTGGCCGGAACGGCACCCCTCCGGCGACCCCCTGGTCCCGGATGTGGATGAAGGCGTCAACGGC
>DAIQBQ010000249.1:0-4963 GCA_036781065.1 Actinomycetota bacterium | reverse complement strand
CTTTCACGCTGTTTTGACACGAGAATTCATTGGGCGATAGTTTCATCCATTAATGCGGCTCGGAGCTCAACCCGGCGCCACGTCGTTCCGGCTCCGCGACGCAGACGGGCAACTCCTTGCCCAGGCCCGCGGAACCGGCGGCTCGATGGGGACCTGGACGTCGTTCAGCGCCCGCTTGTCAATCATCGAGCCGTCCTTGGGCTAGAGGTCGAACGCCACGACGGTCCCGGTGGTGGTTTGAGGGTCTGAGAAGGTCAGTTTGAGGGTCTGAGAAGTGACGTGGTCACGATCCCGGTGATCCTTGGCTGACCTCGGGGCGGGTTCTCGGGGTGGGGAGGCAGATGGCTGGGGTAGTCGACTTCAGCATGACCTGGAACGTGGCAGCGCTGCGCTCGGGCATCGATCTGAGTGAGTTGCTGTTCGACCAGAGCCACGACCTGCTCGATCCCCACCCTGGCCGGGGCTGACAACGGGGTTCCGAGCCCGAAGTGCCCGCCCTCAACCCCGATCAGCACAAGGTCCCCAGGTAGCCGCCCGAGCTGCCGAGCCAGAACGACGGCGTCCTGCACACCCAGCCCGTGCGAGCTGGCCCGGGCATGCTGGCCCCAGCCACTGTCCTCCCGCGGGACAAGATGGACGGACCCTGGCCTTGCTGCCCCCGAGCGCACCGCGTCGATGACGATGGCGACAGTCGCGCGCTCCCAGGCCTCGATCAGCTCGGTGACCTCGCCCTCGCAGGTGACGAGACGCACCCCGGCGGCCACCCCGCGGCCCCGGAGGCGGTCGATGACCGCCGGTCCGATGCCGTCGTCGCCCCGGAGCCGGTTGCCGACCCCGATCACGACGGTAGTTCCCGGTTCGCTCAACTCCCCTCCACGTGCAGGTTCAAGAAGTGGGTGGCACAGGAGATGCACGGGTCGTAGCTACGGATCAGCTGCTCGCAGCGATGCGTCAACTCCGGGACTCCCAGGTCGAGGTTGCCCCCGACGAAGGCAGCAAGGTCGTGTTCGATCTGGGCTTGGTTCTGCGAGGTCGGTGGGGTGATCTGGGCGGAAACAATCAGCCCGTCGTCGCCGACCGTATAGCGGTGGTAGAGCAGGCCTCGCGGCGCTTCGGTGCAGGCCTGGCCGGTGGCGCCGGCGACATCGACCGGCAGGGCTGGCATCGGTGGCTCCTCGTAGGCCTCGATGATGCGAAGGGCCTGCGCACAGGCCTCCACCACCTCGACGGCCCGGACGACGATGCTGCGGAAGAGGCTGCGGCAGGTGGGCCCGAGCCCGGCTGACCGGGCGGCCTCACTCGCCTCCGGGGTCAGCTGGGCGGAGTTGAGGCTGTACCGGGAAATGGGTCCGCACAGGTAGGGCCCAGCGCCGATGATGCGGGAGTGCAGGGCGGTCGAGTGCGGAACCTGGTTCTCAGCGAACAGCTCCGGGAACTGCGCCTGCGGGGCGTCGATCCCGTTCGAGGAGGTGATCCGGCCATCGATGATGGCGTAGCCGTCGGGATCGTGAAGGGCCACGAGCGGGGCGACGACGTCGAACTCTGGGAAATCGAAGGTCGCTACCCAGGCTACGGTCTCCAGTGCGGCGGCCAATGCCGGCTCGAGCCCCGCGGTCAACGCCTGGAGCTCCAGGCGGGTGGGCACCCGGTAGAAGCCGCCGACGCAAATGTTGACCGGGTGCACCGCCCGGCCCCCGATCAGGACCATGATCTGGTTGCCCGCCTTCTTGAGCGCCAACCCGCGCTCGACCGCAGCCCGGTGGTCGGCGGCCATCTCGACGGCGCCGGCGTAGCCCAGGAAGTCGGGGGCGTGGAGCAGGTAGATGTGCAGCGCATGGCTCTGGATCCATTCCCCGCAGTACAGGAGCCGCCGGAGCTGGTCGATCGGTCCGTCGACCCGGACCCCGGCGGCCGCCTCGATCGCTCGGCACGCCGTCATCTGGTAGGCGACCGGGCAGATCCCGCAGATCCGGGCGGTGATGTCGGGGGGCTCGGCGAAGGAGCGGCCGCGCAGCAGTCCCTCAAAAAACCGGGGGGGCTCGTAGAGGCGGAGCTCCACACCGTCGACCACCCCGCCCTTAACCCGGACGGTCATCGCCCCCTCCCCTTCCACCCGGGCCAGGGCCTTGACGCTGATCGTCCGGCGCGCGGTCCGGGGGCTCACGGGCGGGGCCCGGCGGCAGCCGGGCCGAACCCGGGGGCGTTGACGTTGAAGGTCGAGAACAGCCGCTCCCGCGCTGGACGCGGCATGCCGAGCGCCGCCAGCTGGCCCGCCAGCGAGGCGGTGTTCGGGGTCTCGGCCGGCCCGAAGCAGCCATAGCAGCCGCGGGCGTGAGCCGGGCACAGCGCCCCGCAGCCGGCCTGGGTGACCGGGCCGAGGCAGGGCGTGCCGTGCGCCACCATCACGCACACCGTCCCGGCCATCTTGCACTCGACGCAGACGCTGTGCGTCGGCACCACCGGGCGGCGGCCGGCCAGGAAGGCCGAGATCACCTCGAGCAGCTGGCGCCGGTCGATCGGGCAGCCGCGCAGCTCGAAGTCGACCGGGACGTGGTCAGCGATGCCGGTGGAGGTGGCGAGTGTCGCTACATACTCCGGGTGGGCATAGACCGCCTCCAAGAAGCCCTTGACCCCGGCGAAGTTGCGCAGCGCCTGGATGCCGCCCGAGGTGGCGCAGGCGCCGATCGTTACCAGATGCCGGGAAGCCGCCCGGATCCTGCGGATGCGTTCGGCGTCGGAAGCGGTGGTCACCGACCCTTCGACGATCGACAGGTCGTACCGCCCGCGCACGATGGCGGAGGTTGCTTCCAGGAAGTAGGCGATCTCAACCCGGTCCGCCACCGCGAGCAGCTCATCCTCGCAGTCGAGCAGGCTCAGCTGGCACCCGTCGCACGATGAGAACTTCCATACCGCCAGCCGAGGCCGCCCGCGCCCGGTCACAGTTCACGCACCTCCATCAGCGGCCCTATCGCGTCGTAGGTGAAGACCGGCCCGTCCCGGCAGATGAAGAGCGGCCCGAGCTGGCAGTGGCCGCACAGACCAATGCCACAGCGCATGTTCCGCTCCATCGACAGCTGCACGCGGGACGGGGCCACACCTGCCGCCACCAACGCCCGAGCCGTGAAGCGCATCATCACCTCGGGCCCGCACACAAACGCCGTCGTGGCGTCGGGGTGGACGATGGCGGCGTCGATCAGGCGGGTCACCAGCCCAACCTGACCGTTCCACCCCGGACTGGCGTGGTCGACGGTGACGTCGATGTTCAGCCCCCGGGCCAGCCACCGGCGGGTCTCGTCGAGATAGAGGAGCTGCTCCGGGGAGCGGGCACCGACCAGCACGTTGATCCGGCCGAAGGACTGCCGCTGGACGCTGAGTGCCCGGATCAGGGGCCGCAGCGGGGCAAACCCGAGGCCGCCGGCGACGACGACCAGGTCTCCGCCGACCGCGCCCTGTAGGTCCCACCCCCGGCCGTAGGGACCGCGCACGCCGAGCACGGTGCCTGGCCGTGTCCGGCAGAGCGCACGGCTCACCGGACCGACGTCGCGCACCGTGTGCAACACGGCCCCGTCGAGAGCAACGCCGCTGACCGAGATGGCCGCCTCCCCCACGCCGAACGCCCACAGCATGTTGAACTGGCCGGGGGTGCCCGGGTCCGGGGCGCCCTCGATCGGGGCGACGCTCAGCGTCGCCACGCCTGGGGTCTCGCGGCGAACCCGCAGGACGCGGTGCAGCCGGGGGGTCATCGGCGCCAGCACGCCAGCCGGCTGACCGGCGGCGAGGGGCTCAGCGGCCACCGGGAGTCCCGTAGAGGTCGAGCAGGCGGAGCTGAGCCGACTCGATGCGGCGGTGCAGGACCCGGGCGAAACGCTTCATCAGCTCGTAGCCGAGGCGGGGGTCGGCGTCGCACTTGCCGCGCAGGCAGGCGCCATCGAGCGAGACCGCGCGGACCGCTGCCACGCAGCGCCCGTCGAATTCCCAACGGTACGGGGGGAAGATCCAGGAGACCCCGACGATGTCGCCCGGCTCGACGGTGTCGACCACCAACCCGCCCCGGTCCGGGACGAAGATCTCGATAGCCACCCGGCCCTCGCGCACGACGAAGAACTGGTCGGCCTGGGTCCCCTCCCGGAACAGGTACTCGCCCTCCCGGAAGGCGGCGTTCCGGCCGCAGCCCGCGATCAGCGAAAGGTCGGCGGGGGCCACCCCGGCGAAGATCGGGTGGGCAGCGAGGAGGTCGGCGATGGTCTGGTGCATCGTCAGGCCTCCTGGCGAAGGGCACGGATCTCCTCGGTCAAGTCGATGCCTGCGGGGCACCAGCTGATGCACCGGCCGCAGCCGACGCACCCCGACGTACCGAACTGATCGATCCACGTCCCAAGCTTGTGGGTCAGCCACTGCCGGTAACGGGACCGGGTCGAGGTGCGCACCGAGCCGTCCGGCAGGTGGGTGAAGTCGAGGGCGTAGCAGGTATCCCAGCGCCGCCAGCGCTCGGCGGTGGACCCCTCCAGCGCGGAGACATCTTCGACCGTCGAACAGAAGCAGGTCGGGCAGACCATCGTGCAGTTGCCGCAGGCGAGGCACCGGTTGGCGACATCGTCCCACCGGGCGTGATCCCGCTTCGCCGCCAGCAGCTCCCGCAGGCCGTCGGGGGCCATGCGTCGCTCGATGCGTGTCGCGGCCCGCTCAACGACGGCAGCCGCCGCCCGGTTGTCGGCGTCGGCCGCGGGCCGGTGCGGCACACCGGCCAGCATCCCCGCGCCGCGCTCCGTCCCCACGTCGACGGTGTAGTGCGGCTCACCGCCATCACCGCCGTCCAGGACCTCGGTCAGGGCGAGGTCGAAGCCCTCCCCCGCTGCCGGCCCGGTCCCCATCGAGGTGCAGAAGTAACTGTTCAGGTCCCCGGCTCCGCCGGTGGAACCGATGCCCCAGAATGCTTGTGTGCCAACGCCCAAGCGCAGTAGCC
>DAIQBQ010000248.1:0-5005 GCA_036781065.1 Actinomycetota bacterium | reverse complement strand
CCGGTTGCTGACGGGCGTTTGCCGGGGGAGCGAGCTGGGGGTGTGCCTCGCTGAAGGCTTGGAGGCTGCCCCAGGGACCGCGTCGAGCACGGGGAGCATGATCCAGACGAGGGCGAGCGCGGCGGCCACCGCCAGCGACACCAAGGCGGTGCGGAAGGCACGCATCCGGGGGATCACGGCGGCTGGACGACCTCCCCTGGCTAGCGGGCGTTGGCGGCGACCTGGCCCGCCGCCTTCCGGATACTGGCGGCCAGGCGGTCGAATGCTGCCGGGTCCGACCGGCGGATGGCCTGCAGGTCGCCCGGCAGGCCGTCAAGGTCCCGGTACGCGTTCGCCGGGGTGGATTCACCCTTGATCGCGTCTACCCGGTGCACGAAGTCGGTGAAGGTGGCGATGGCCTCCCGGTCGGCATGGGTGTCGCTCGCCCCATCGAGGCGGTGGAGGACGGCGACGAGCGCCTCCGCGATCCAGCCCAGCTGCCTGCCGTAGCTGGCGACCTCCTGGGTGATCCGGGTCTCGAGGTCCGGGTCGCCGGCATCGACGTTGTTGATGTTGATGAAGCCGGTCTGCTGGCTGAGCGATTTCGCCCACCAGGTCATCACCTGGCTGACGTCGCCAGCGAGCGGGAATCTGTAGTCCACCTCGTACCCACCTCCTCGCAGATTTTCATTCCCCCGGGCCATCGCCCAACCGTACTCCTGCCGAAGGTTGCCCGGTCCGGCAGAATGGCAATCGTGACCGCACCGATCTTCCGCGGCGTAGGGGTGGCCCTCGTCACGCTGTTCGACGACAACGGGTCGCTGGATGCCCCGGCGACCGGGGTGTTGGCCGCCAAGCTGGTAGGGCTCGGGGTGCGGGCGATCGTTGTCGCCGGCACCACCGGTGAGGCGGCGTCGCTGTCGCTGGCCGAGCGGGTCGAGCTGCTGGCTGCCGTACGGAGTGCCCTCGATCCGGTCCCGGCGGTACCGGTGATCGCCGGCACCGGAGCCCCCTCCGCCCGGCAGGCCGCCGAGCTGACCCGGGCCGCCGCCGATGGCGGTGCCGACGCCGTGCTGGCGCTGTCGCCCCCCGGGGCGGTCGACGTGCGGCCGTACTACGACACCGTCGCGGGCGCGGCCGGGGAGGTACCGGTGCTCGCCTACCACTTCCCGGCTGTCTCGCCGCCCGGGATCCCGGTCGCCGTCCTGGGCGACCTGCCCGTGGCCGGGTGCAAGGACTCCTCGGGCGACGCCGACCGGCTGGTCGAGACCCTGGACAGCTGGGGCCAGCCGCTCTACGTAGGCTCCTCGGCCCTGCTGGCCCTGGCCGGGCCGCTCGGGGCGGCCGGGGCAATCCTGGCCCTGGCCAACGCCGAGCCGGAGCGCTGCGCCGCCGCCTTCGCCGGCGACGCCGACGCCCAGCTGGGCCTGGCCGGGTCGCACCGGGAGGCCGCGCGGGCGTTCCCGAAGGGCATCAAGACCATGACCGCCGCCCGGTTCGGCACCTCGGCGGTCACCCGGATGGGCTGATCCCAGCGCCCGGTGCTGGCCCGGTACCGGCCCGGGACTGGCCCAGGACTGGACTGACGTGACAGCTCCCGGCCGTGTGCGCCGTGATCGGTCCCATTCGCCCTATGACGTGGGCAAATGCGTGAGGGTGGACCAGCCGACGTCGCCCTCATTCGGAGAGGGACGCCCCGCTGCGGACGCCCACCGCAGGCCACACCGGGGCCGGGCCCTGGTTGTCGCGCCCGCTTTCGCCCGCTGCCTGTGGCCCGCCGCGCGGCGCAAAGTCCACTGTCCTGATTCCAGGCGGATTACGCCGGAAATCATGACAGTGGTCCACGAGGGGTTACGTAGATAATTGTTGATATGCGTAAGCTATGGACCGGCAAGTCGTGACGAGGCTCCTGGGCCGGATTCCTACCCGGTCGGCCGGCAGGTACATTATTTCGGATAGACCCTATTTGGAGAGGGACACCCCGCTGCGGACGCCCGCCGCGCGGGCCAAATGCCACTGATGTGAACAGCGCAACGTCTCAGCTCATCCCCCCCCGCAGGGCTTCCAGCAGGCGGCGGCCCCGGTTGTAGGCGTTGAACGCCCGGGCGGCGGCGAACACGCCGACCCGGAGCGGCGGGTCGACGACCGCCGGCCAGTGCAGGTGGTACAGCGCCCGGACCTTCGGCGGCAGGATGGAGACAATCGACGCCGCCATCCCCAGCCAGGCCGGGCGCAGCCAGTCGTCGATTGGCGGGTCGAAGAGGATCATCTCCATCCCTTCCTTCGCCCCCTTGGTCAGCCGGAGGCCGGTGTAGCCAGCCAGGTACCCGGCCAGCTCGCCGGTCGTGTGCGGGGCGACCGCCGGGTCGATGCCGACCAGCTCGGCGGCGACGACCTGCTCGGCGACGTAGCGGTCGGCGCCGGCCGGGCCGAGGCACCCCCCGTAGCGACGGTAGGCGGTGAGGAAGGAGTCGACGGCCGTGGCGTGGACCCAGAGCAGGAGATCGGGATCGCTGGCCCGGTACAGCCGCCCGTCGGTGGGGTCGGTCACACCGATTAGCCGGTTGTGCATCGCCTGCACCCCCCGGCCCGCCCGCCGGGCGGTGGCGGTGTCACCGTAGATGATGTCCCGGAAGTAGTCGCCGGTCCGCCGGAGCCGGCCCCACGGGTCGTCCCGGTAGTCGGAGTTGGCCAGGAAGACCTCCATCACGTGCGGATCGAGGGCCTGGATCAGCAGCGCCCGCCCGGCCCCCGGGATTGCCGACGCATCCCGGTGGATCCGCCAGCTCACACTGTCCGGGCCGAAGAACCCCTCATCCGCACCCTCGCCTGCCACTGGCCTGGAGTCTCGCGCCTCGACGACCCCCGGACAGCGGAACGGACAGCGCAACCGTCAGCGGAACAGGTCGTCCTGGGCCCGGCGCACCAGCGCCCGGGCGTTGCCCCGGCCCGGGCGGAACCGGACGCCACGGGCGATCGCCACCGGCACCCCGTCGGCCTTGCCCATCACCAGCTCGGCGGCCGAGGCCAGCTCGTCGGCAATGGCGATCACGGTCACCCTGAGCGGGGTGCCGTAGTGGTCCTCGGCGTCCAGGTAGTCGATGACCGGCAGCATCCCGGCGACCCCGATCGCCACGTTGACCTGCCCGACCCGCCAGGCCCGGCCGAAGGTGTCGGAGATGATCACCGGCGGGGCGACGCCGGTCAGCCGCTTGATCCGCGCCCGCAGCCTGCGGGCCGAGCGGTCCGGGTCCTCGGGCAGCAGGGTGATCAGTCCCGGCTCCAGGTTCGAGGCGTCGATGCCGGCGTTGGCGCAGACAAAGCCATGCTTGGTCTCGGTGATCACCAGGCCGCCCCGGCGGCGGACGATGCGGGCCGATTCCGCCTCGGCGATCGCCCGCCTGGCCTCGGCGTCGTCCGGGTCGACCTCGCGCACCATCCCCTCGGCCTTCGACACGATCTTCTGCGTGACGATCAGCACGTCGCCGGCCAGCAGCTCGAGGCCGCACCCCTTGACCGCCTCGACGATCTCTGCCCCCAGGTCGGCCCCGACGCCGACCTCGGGCAGGCCGGTGACCGGCAGCAGGGCCACGGGACCCGCCGCCGGCGTGTAGGCCGGTTCTCGACCCATCGGTCAGGCGGCCGCCCGGGGCAGCGGCAGCGCCAGGATCGTCTCGGCAAGCGCCGCCGAGATCTCCGGGGTCTCCATCACGGTGTCGGCCAGGACCGGGTCGATCCCCAGGGCGGCGACCCGCGGCGCCTCGCCCGGGTCCCGGCGGTCGACGACGAAGGTGGCGCAGATGTCGGCGTACAGCCCGGCCACCCCCGAAGCGCTGGCCTCAGCACCGATCACCGGGAGCAGGCGGTCGGCCGGCCCCCGGAGCGCCGCCCCCTGCACGATCGGCGATACGGCGATCACCTTGCCCCGCACGGCGACCAGGGCCTCGCGCACGCCGGGCACGGCCAGGATCGGTCCGATGCTGACCACCGGGTTGGACGGGCAGAGGATCACCCGGTCGGCTGCGGCGATCGCCTCCAGTACCCCCGGCGCCGGGCGGGCCTGCTCGGCTCCGTCGAAGCGCACGGCTGCGACCTCCTCGGCGTGGTGGCGCCGGACGAAGTACTCCTGGAACTCCAGGGTCTCGCCGGCCGGGGTGACGAACCGGGTCCGGAGCCGGTCATCGGTGACCGGGATCAAGCGGGCGCCCATACCGAGGCCGGTGCGGATCCGGTCGGCCACGGTGGAGAGGGGGAGCCCCGACGCCAGCCAGGCGGTCCGGGCGATGGCGGTGCCGATGTCGGCGTCACCGAGCCAGAACCAGGTGTCGAGGCCGAGGCGGCCCAGCTGGTCGAGCGCCTGGCGGGAGTCCCCGGCGAGCCCCCAGCCCTTGGTGGCGTCGACGACCCCGGCCAGGGTGTAGGTGACGATGTCGAGGTCGGGGCTCACGTGGAGGCCGAAAAAGGACAGGTCGTCGCCGACATTGCCGATGACGGTGATCTCCTCGGGCGCCATGACCGCCGCCAGCCCCCGCAGGAACTTCGCCGCCCCCACGCCTCCCGCAAGTGCCGTGACGCCCACGGGCGCCAGCCTAGCGCGGGGCCGCCTACGGTGGCAGTGCGGCAGGAGGACGGGGCGTTTTTGCCCCAGGAACCCCCGTCGCCCCGGCAGCGGCGGTGGTCGGCACCCGATGGTAGGGTCCCCCGATGCGATCCGGCCGGACTGTGCCGAGCAGGTCCGAGGCATTGGCGCTCGCCGCCGCGCTGGCCCGGGACCCCACCGATCGGGCGCTGCTCGCCGAGGCCGGTTCGGCCCGCGACGCCGGTTGGGGCAACGTCGTCACCTACTCGCCCAAGGTGTTCGTCCCGCTGACCAAACTGTGCCGGGACGTCTGCCGCTACTGCACGTTCGCCCGGCCCCCGATCGAAGGTCGCCGGGCGTACCTCAGCCTGGACGAGGTGCTGGAGATCGCCAGGGCGGGCCAGGCTGCCGGCTGCCGGGAGGCGCTGTTCACCCTGGGGGACAAGC
>DAIQBQ010000247.1:0-5037 GCA_036781065.1 Actinomycetota bacterium | reverse complement strand
GCCTGCCCGAACGCGGCCGCACCCGGGGCGCGAACGCCTCACCCTCCCCGACGACCCCCTCCCGCCGACCGATGCCGTCGTCGCCATCAGCACTCCGGCGACCTGGCGTGCCCGCCGCAGCTGGGCCGCCCGCCGCACCGCGCTGGCGTGGACGGTCCCGGGAGCCTGGCGGCTTGTCCGCGCCGTGAGCGGCGTCCGGCTCGCTCCGGCGACCCCCGAAGGCCCGAGCCCAGTCGAGGTCGTCGGCGGAATCGCCCCGGCTCCGGTGCTGGTCGTCCACGGGACCGCCGATCCCTTCTTCCCGGCGGCAGAGGCCGAGGCGCTCTGCGCCGCCGCCGGTGCGCCCAAGGCGCTCTGGCTCCTGGACGGCGGGGGCCATGCCGACGCCCTCTTCTCGCCCGCCGGCATCCTGTGGAGGCCCAAGGGCGGTAGTGGCTCGTTTTCCGCCACAGAACGGGATCCGCCCCCGGGGACGACCGGCGCCTTCGTCGACGGACTGATGGCCCGCCAGGGCGACCTCCGCCGGGCAGGAGGCCCGGGCGGCGGCAACCCGCAACCACCGGCGGCATAAGATCCCTGGGATGCAGCGCCCCCCCGAACCGGCCCGAGGCGGCTCCCCCTCAACGGCCGCAGCGCAGCTCCTCCTGATCGCGGTCTTTGCCGGTGCCACGGCGGCGGCTGCCCAGCTCGGGGTCTCCGTGCTCCTGGTCGTCGTCGCCATCGGCGCCGCCATCGGCGCGGTCGAGCTCGGTACCGACTTCGGCGAGCAGCGGCTGGCGACCTCGCCCCTGCTCTACATCGCCGGGGCGCTCGCCTTCCCGATTGCTGCCTACTTCTGGAAGGAGCCCGGCGTCACCGGCGCCGCAGCCGGGGTCGTGCTGCTCGCAGCTCTCCGCTTCGTGCTCTCCCGCCCGGAGCGGGGGTCGCTGCTGTCGATCGCCGCCTTCGTCCTGGCCTCGATCTACGTGGGCTTCGGTGCAGCCTTCATCGTGCTGATCGACCGGCGCCCGCACGGGCCGGGCATGGTCGCCGGGCTGGTGATCCTCGCCCTGCTGTTCCACGGCGGGCGTTACCTGGGCGACCGGGTCGGGAGCCGTTCGCTGGCTCCCCACCTGACCAAGGCACCGACCGTGCCCGGCGTGGTCGCCGGGGTGATCGGGTGCCTGGTCGGCAGCCCGGCATTCCTGTCGCTGGCCAAGGCCCACGTCCGGGTGCTGCCGGTGGTGCAGATCGGCCTCGCCAGCGCGGCGGCGCTGGCCGCCGGTGCCTTTGCCTGGGCGCTGATCCGCCCGCCGAGCCCGCCCGCCGGGCGCTCCATCGTCCCGGCCCAGGTCCTGACCATTGTCGCCGGGATCTCGATCGCTGCCCCGGTG
Source organism: Actinomycetota bacterium (assembly GCA_036781065.1). Lineage (GTDB taxonomy): Bacteria > Actinomycetota > CADDZG01 > JAHWKV01 > JAOPZY01 > DAIQBQ01. The sequence goes on along the minus strand of DAIQBQ010000247.1, from coordinate 3,664 downwards.
GTCTACTACGCCGTGCGGCTGGCCTCGATCTGACCGGCCCCGGGGTCGCCCGGCCCGCCGGCTCCAGACCCCACCGGTCCCCGGACGCCCAGCTCGCCCGGCCCGCCGGGCAGGTTCCGCAGCACCGCCCGCAGCGCCGCCAGCGGGGCCGAGGCGCAGCTCTCCCGGCCCTCCGGGATCCCGTCGAGGGCGCCGACCACCTCATCCAGGTGCAGGAACTGCGCCGCCATCGGGCTCTGGCCGGCGACGAGCTCGCACACCGCGTCGGAGGCGGCGATCGCCACCGCGCAGCCGAGCGTGTGGAACCGGGCGGTGGAGATCGCGCCGTCCACGACCTCTACCTCCAAGCACACGACGTCGCCGCAGGTGGGGTTGCCGGCAGTGGCGGTCGCGCTCGGCGCGTCGACGTCACCGACATAGGCGGGTTCGTAGAAGCGGTTGAGGAGTCGGGCGCTGAAGGCCACGAGTCCAGGGTAATCGAGAACCGTTGTACGCTGGGCCCCATGCCAACTATCGAACAGATCCGCTCGGTGCTCGCCGGGATCAACGATCCCGAGATCCACCGCAGCATCGTCGAGCTCAACATGGTGCGTGGTATCGACCTGCAGGGGTCGACGGTCACCGTCGACCTCGCCCTCACGATCCCGGGCTGCCCGCTCAAGTCCTACTTTCAGGAGGTCCTCCCGGCCAAGCTCAAGGACTCCTTCCCGGACATCACCGACGTCCGGATCAACCTCGGGGCGATGACCGAGGAAGAGCGCAAGGCGCTGGTCGGCGGTCTGCGGGCGGATGACCCGATCGCCCCGCTGGCCCGGCCGGACTCTGCGACGACGGTGATTGCCGTCGGCAGCGGCAAGGGGGGCGTGGGCAAGTCGACGACGACGGTCAACCTGGCCGCCGCGCTGGCCAAGCGGGGACATACCGTGGGGCTCCTCGACGCCGACGTGTGGGGCTTCTCGATCCCGCGCATGCTGGGGCTCCGCGAGGACCCGACGATGATCGACGAGCGCCTGATCATCCCGCTCACCGCCCACGGCTTCAAGACGATCTCGATCGGCAACTTCGTGCCCGAGGATCGCCCAATCGTCTGGCGGGGCCCAATGCTGCACAAGGCGCTCCAGCAGTTCCTCTCCGATGTCCACTGGGAGGACCCGGAGTACCTGCTGATCGACATGCCCCCGGGCACCGGCGACATCGCGATCTCGCTGTCCAAGTTCGCCCCCGGCACCCGGATGATCCTGGTGACCACCCCGCAGACGACCGCGGTCCGGGTGGCCGAGCGGGCGGGGCACATGGCGGTCAACGTCGGCATGACCGTGGGCGGCGTCATCGAGAACATGGCCTACGCCGTCTGCGACCACTGCGGCGAGCGCACCTACCCGTTCGGGATCGGTGGTGGCGAGGAACTCGCCGACCTGTTCGACGCCCCGCTGCTCGGCCAGGTGCCGCTCGACCCGCCGATGCGGGACTTCGCCGACAACGGCGTCCCGTCGGTCGTGGGGCTGCCGGACTCGCTCTCGGCGCTGGCCTTCGACCAGATCGTCGATGCCTTCGAGAAGTACTTCCCGGTGAAGCCGAAGCCGGCCAAGCGCCGCAACCTGCCGCTGATCATGGGGCCGATGCCGGCGCACGGGGGCCACAGCCACAACTGATTGCGGCTGCAGCCCCCGCTAAGGGGAGGCACTTTTCCCGCCGAAACATTTCTGCATACCCGGGCGAAGCCCTGCTCAAACTAGCCGGGTTTCCGCCGGTACTATTCCAGCTTTGTTTAGCCCTCGTTCACGGTACCTTCGCGCTCGGTTTACATCGACCTGCAAGGTTATGCCTACGGGGCCCGGAGTGGGGCCCAAAGGGGGTGAAAGGAAGGAGAGACGCCGATGCGATGGTCCCAATTGTTGCGCGGCCGAGGGCAAATGGCAGCAGCGGCAGGCACCGTCCTGGTGGCAATGGCGGGCCAAACCCTGATCACCAGCCCAGGAGCCTCGGCGGATACCGACACGGTTTCACCGATCAAGCATGTGATCGTGATTATCGGTGAGAACCACACGTTCGACAACGTGTTTGCGACCTATAAGCCTCCCCCCGGCCAGAGCGTGGAAAACCTCCTGTCCGAAGGCATCGTCAACGCTGACGGCTCACCTGGCCCGAATTTCGCCAAGGCCCAGCAGGCGTACGCATCCAACACGGTGACCTACAGCATCAAGCCGCAGATCACCAGCACCTACGCCACGCTCCCGCAGCCCAGCACGACCTCGGCGCAGGGACTCCCGCACAACGTGCCCGACGCCCGGTTCCCGGCGGACCTCCCCAACGGGCCGTTCCAGATCACGAACTACACCGAGTACCAGAACGACTACGTCGGTGACCCGATCCACCGCTTCTACCAGATGTGGCAGCAGATGGACGAGGGCGCCAACAACCTGTTCACCTGGACCACCAACAGCGCCGGCGACGACAACGGTGCCAACCCTCCGGCCCCGATCTACCAGGGCGGCGTCCAGATGGGCTTCTACAACATGCAGACCGGGGACGCCCCGATCCTGGAGTCACTCGCCCAGCACTACTCGATGTCCGACAACTACCACCAGTCCGTCTCCGGTGGGACCGGGGCGAACCACATCGCCATCGGCCACGCCGATGACGCCTACTACCAGAACGCCACCGGCACGGCGACGACCCCGCCGTCCAACCAGATCGAGAACCCCAACCCGAAGCCCGGGACCAACAACAACTACACCCAGGACGGCTACTCCGGCGGGAGCTACTCGGAGTGCTCCGACCCATCGCAGCCCGGCGTCGGCCCTATCCTCAGCTACCTGGCGACGCAGAAGCCCTACAAGAGCGGCGACTGCGCCCCCGGTGACTACTACATCCTCAACAACTACAACCCGGGCAACGCCCCCAACGGCACTGCGCAGAGCGGGCCGTTTACCGTTCCGGTCCAGCAGAACCTGCCGAGCATCGCCGACGAGCTGTCGGCCAGGAACATCTCCTGGTCCTACTACGGCGAGGGCTGGAACAACGGCAACCCGCTGTCGACGTGGTGCGGCATCTGCGACCCGTTCCAGTACGACGCCGACTACCCGAAGTACCTCTCCGCGGGCCACATCGGCGGCTACAACAACTTCCAGCAGCAGGTGGCCAAGGGCAACCTTCCGGCGGTGTCCTTCGTGAAGCCCGGGAGCGACGACGGGCACCCCGCCTCGTCGACGCTCTCACAGTTCGAGGGCTTCGCCCAGAGCGTGATCACCTCGGTGCAGGACCAGCCGAAGCTGTGGGCCACCACGGCGATCATGGTCACCATGGACGAGGGTGGCGGCTACTACGACAGCGGCTACGTGCAGCCGATCAGCTTCTTCGGCGACGGAACCCGGATCCCGATGATCGTGGTCTCGCCGTACACCAAGGCCGGGTACATCTCGCACGAGTACTCGGACCACACCTCGATCGACAAGTTCATCGAGCGCAACTGGAAGCTGTCGCCGCTGTCGTCCCGGAGCTGGGACAACCTGCCCAACCCGGTGGCGGCCGCCTCCAACCCGTACGTTCCTACCAACGAGCCGGCGGTCAGCGACCTGTTCGACCTGTTCGACTTCAAGCACCCGCAGAGCTAGATCTCCTTGGTGTTGAAGGATCGTGACGTTGTGACAAGTTCTTCAGGCGG
>DAIQBQ010000246.1:0-5038 GCA_036781065.1 Actinomycetota bacterium | reverse complement strand
GAGGTGGGCAATCTCAGCCATGACCGGTCCCTCCCCCGCCCCCGGCGCGTCTGCTTCCGGGTGTCCCGGCTACGAGCAGCCGCTCGTCGTACCGCAGGAGCCGCAGACGAAGCACGATCCGGCCGGCTGCATGGCGATCCCGCACGTATAGCAGAGCGGCGCGTCGACTCCGATCGGCCTGGCGATCAGGCGCTTCTCGTCGACGTTCGGGCGAGACTCGCCGTAGCCGGGGTCCTCCTCTTCCTTCTTCTTGCCGTGGCCGTTGCTGGTGATCGCGACGCCGCCGTCCAGGTCCCGCTTGCGCTCGGTGGTGGTCAGCACGTTGAGCGCCTGCCGGTCCTCCGGGGCAAGGTAGTCGGCCGCGAGCCGCCGGAAGATGTAGTCGACCACCGAGGTGGCGAACCGGAAATCCGGGTCGTCGGTGATGCCGGATGGCTCGAAGCGCATGTTGATGAACTTTTCGACGTAGGCCTTCAGCGGCACTCCGTACTGGAGCCCGATCGATATGGCGATCGCGAAGGCGTCCATGACCCCGGCCAGCGTGCTGCCCTGCTTGGCGACCTTCAGGAAGATCTCGCCCAGTTCCCCGGTGTCCGGGTACTCGCCGGCGTTGACGTAGCCGTCGCAGTCGGCGATGCGGAACGAGGTCGTCTTGGACGGTCGCTTCCGTGGCAACCGGCGCCTGGTCGGGGCCGCCCGATCCGGTTTGGCCGCCTCGGTGGGTGCCTTCTTCTTGTCGGCCGACAGTGGCTGGCCGACCTTGCAGTTGTCCCGGTAGATCGCCAGGTTCTTCAGCCCGAGCCGCCAGCCCTCGATGTACAGGGCCTCGATCTCGTCGACGGTCGCCTCCTCCGGCATGTTGACCGTCTTCGACGACGACCCGGACAGGAACGGCTGCACCGCCGCCAGCATCTTCACGTGGCCCATGTAGTGGATCGGGCTGTCTCCCATGGCGCAGTCGAAGATCGGGTAGTGCTCCTCGTGGATGTGCGGGCCGCCCTTCACCGAGTTGTTCTCGGTGACGTACTCGACGATGTCGGCGATGTGGCGGGGCGGGTACCCCAGCTTCTTCAGTGCCTTCGGCACGCCCTGGTTGACGATCTTCATCGTGCCGCCACCGACCAGCTTCTTGGTCTTGACCAGGGCGAGGTCGGGCTCGATGCCTGTGGTGTCGGCGTCGAGCAGGAAGCTGATCGTGCCGGTCGGGGCGATCAGGCTGACCTGGGCGTTGCGGAAGCCGTAGCGCTGGCCGAACTCCACGGCGTCGTCCCAGGCGAGCTTGGCGGCGTCGACGATCCGTTGCGGGGCCAGCGAGGTGTCGATGCTGTCGACCGCGTCCCGGTGCCGGCGGATCACCGCAAGGTGGGCGTCAGCGTTGCCGGGCTTCTCCCACCCTGAGTAGGGCCCCAGAGCGGCAGCCAATTCGGCGGATCGCCGGTAGGCGACCCCGCTCATGAGCGCGGTGATCGCTGCGGCCCAGGCCCGCCCGGCGTCAGAGTCGTAGGGCGCTCCCTGCTGCATCAGCAGAGCGCCCAGATCGGTGAACCCGATGCCGAGCTCACGGTACTGGTTGACCATCGAGCGGATCTTCTCGGTTGGGTACTCAGCGTTGTGTACCGAGACGTCCATCGCCGTTATGGTCGTTTCCACCGCTGCGGTGAACGCCGCGACGTCGAAGGCGCCCTCTTCGTCTACGAATTTGGTCAGCCGGATCGAGGCCAAATTGCATGACGTGTTCGGTGGGCGCAGGAACTCTCCGCACGGGTTCGTTGCCCGGATCGGACCTTCCGCCGGGGAGGTGTGCCACGAGTTCATCGTGTCCAGGTAGAACACCCCGGGGTCGGCGCACTCCCAGGCCGCCTCGGCGATCTTCCGCATCAACGCCCGGGCCTTGACCTTTTCGAGCACCCGGCCGTCCTTGACCGCCTTCAGCTCCCAGTCCTTGTCATCGACGTAGGCTTGCAGGAAGGCGTCGGAGAGGCCCACGGAGTTGTTGGCGTTCTGGTACTGCAGCGAGTGCGAGTCGGCCCCGTCCAGGTCCATGTCGAACCCGGCCTCCCGCAGCGCCCGGGCCTTGCGCTCCTCCCGCACCTTGCAGGTGATGAACTCCTCGATGTCGGGGTGGTCAACGTCGAGCACGACCATCTTGGCCGCCCGCCGGGTCGAGCCCCCGGACTTGATCGTCCCTGCCGATGCGTCGGCGCCGCGCATGAACGACACCGGCCCCGAGGCGGTCCCCCCTGAGGTCAGCAACTCCTTCGACGACCGCAGCCGCGACAGGTTGATGCCCGCCCCCGAGCCGGCCTTGAAGATCAGCCCCTCCTCGACGTACCAGTTGAGGATCGCCTGCATGTCGTCCTCGACGTCGAGGATGAAGCAGGCCGAGACCCGGGGTGGGTTGACCAGGCCGACGTTGAACCAAACCGGCGAGTTGAACGCCATCTTCTGCATCAGCAGGAGATGGGTGAGCTCGGCCCGGAACGCCTCCTCGGCTGGGTCATCCCCGAGGTAGCCGTCCTCGGCGCCCTTCCCGCTGTACCAGCCGACCACCCGGTTGATCATGTCCTTGACCGAGCGCTCCCGGCGGGGCGAGCCCAGCGGCCCACGGAAGTACTTCTGGGCGACGATGTTCGTGGCGTTCTGCGACCAGGCCTTGGGGAACTCGACGTTGCGCTGCTCGAAGGCGATCTTGTCGCCCGAGCCAATCCGGGCGTCCCGCTGCTCCCACTCGATCTCGGCAAAGGGGTCCACCCCCGGGCGCGTGAACGACCGCTCCACTCTCAGTCCCGAACCTCGGGGTGCCTGCACGCCCTCGCCTGTCCTCATGACTCACTCCCTTTCCGCCTTCGGGTGGTCTCCCGCCGGGGAGGGGAAGGTCACTGCGACACCAAGATCTAGTGTGAAACGGCGGGAGAACACTAAATATTGTACCTGAAGCCCGAACGTCGGCTATGTAATTACAGCCAACGAACTCCTGTCAAGACCCTGCCGCTGATTCGGGCAGAGTGAGCTTCTCCCCCGGGAAGATCTGGCCGTCGCCGAGATTGTTGATCCGGTCAAGGTTGTAGATGTACTCACGGGGATCCTCACGCGGGGCGTACCGCTCCGCCAGTCCCCAAAGGGTCTCGCCGGGCGCCACGATGTGGACCACTTGAGCAGCCGGATGGGTGGCCGCCGCCCACAGGGGCAGCCGCGCCATGCCCACCAGGAGCCCGGCCGCTACCGCCACCACCGCCAGCCGCCGTCGGGAACGCTTGTTCGTCCTCATGGGGGAACTGTAGTTCGGTATGGGGCCGAGAGTCAAGCCGGATCGGAACAAATGTTTGCTCAGGTCGCGAAAAGGTTCTAGACTCTGGTCCCGACCCGGGGTCACCTGGGGCCGCGGTCCCTCCCGGGACCCCACGGCGGGCACCAGAGAGAGGGGCTCGGATGGATACGACGATGGACGGCAGTGACCTCAGCAAGCGGCAGCGGGCGATCCTGGACTACATCGTGTCGTCGGTGAATGACCGCGGCTTCCCGCCATCGGTGCGGGAAATCGGCGAAGCGGTGGGCCTCGCCTCCCCGAGCACGGTACACGCCCACCTGCACACCCTCGAAGAGAAGGGCTACCTCCGCCGCGATCCCACCAAACCGCGGGCCATCGATGTTCGCTGGGAGCGGGAGACCCGCCGGGTGGCGGCGCAGACGCTGCCAATCTACGGATCGATCGCCGCCGGGCCGACCTCCCTCGCCGAGCAAGAGCATGAGGGCGACCTGGCGGTGCCGGAGGAGTTCATCGACGACACCCCGCACTTCGTCCTCCGGGTCAAGGGCGACTCGATGATCGAGGCCGGCATCCACGACGGCGATTACGTGGTCGTCCGCACCGCGGCCAACCCCTCCAACGGCGACGTCGTAGCGGCCCAGATGGAAGGCCCTACCGGGGAGCCGGAGGTCACGGTCAAGCGGTTCCGCCGGGAGGGGGCCAAAGTGGTCCTGGTGCCGGCGAACCCGACCATGGTGCCGTTCGAAGCCCCGGTCGACGTGCGGGTGCTGGGCCGGGTGGTCGGCCTGCTCCGCCGGCTCTAGATCGACTGGTCGGCCCGATGATCCGCCTCCGCCGGGCCTATGACGACCCTGAGCCGGAGGATGGCCGCCGGGTCTTCGTCGACCGGCTGTGGCCGCGGGGGCTGGTCAAGGACAAGGCCCATTTCGACGAGTGGTGCAAGGAGGTCGCCCCCTCGAACGAGCTCCGGAAATGGTACGGCCACGACCCGGCTCGCTACAACGAGTTCCGCCGCCGCTACCTGGCAGAACTCGAGAGCCCAGAGCCGGCCGAGGCGCTGGCCCGCCTCCGCGGCGAGGCCAGACGCGGAACCCTCACCCTGCTGACCGCCTCCAAAGCCATCGACATCAGCCAGGCGGCGGTCCTGGCGGAGCTGCTGCGCGACTAGAGCGTAGACGCTGTTCTTTGTAACGTAACGGGTCATATAGACCCTTTTTGTTACAAAGAATGCGGAGACCAGTGCGGGGCCAAGGGCCTAGGCCAAGGGCCTAGGCCTCAGCGGTCCCAGCGGCCCCTGCCCTCCCACCCGGGTCCGCGACGAACTCGGCAAACCGGGCCAGGACGGGCTGCGAGCTCTTCACCTGCAACCGGTAGCCGTCGTCGGTGAACGTCTCCTCCAGCACCTCGGCCTGTTCGTGGATCTGGCTGCGGAAGTCGCCGCGGTCGAAGGGCACCACAAGGCGCACAATTACGTCTACGACGGGCCCGGCCGGGTGGTAGCGACCGAGGTGGTGGGCGATCCGAACTGGAGCTGCACCAGCTACGACGGGCGGGGGCGCATCGCCTCGTCGTCGGACCCGTCGGGTCACCTCACCACCTACGACTACTCGAACCCGGCGGTGACGAAGATCACCTACACCGACGAGCTGGGCAACACCTCGACGGAGACCTACGACCAGGCCTCCCGGGTGACCACGACGGCCCGGGGCACCACGGCGCGGACCTCGATCAGCTACGACGCCGCCTCCCGGGTGTCGACCACCGTCGACG
>DAIQBQ010000245.1:0-5038 GCA_036781065.1 Actinomycetota bacterium | reverse complement strand
ATCGGGGCGCAGGACCGCTCTCGGTGTCGCCTCATTTTCGGGACACACCACTAGACCCGGCGGGCGCCAGTCCTGCGGATGAGTTCCTCGTGCCAGCCGGCTTCAACAAACCCGTCGACCGCCCGGTCCTTGGTGTACGGCTTGATGTCGATGACCGGGGTGTCGCTGAAGGCATCGAGGCCGCGTACCGTGAGCCGGGCGCCGTCGCGGTCCACCAGCTCGACCACCGTCAGCCCGATCGGGTTTGGGCGTGGTGGGGCGTCGCTGGCGAAGACCCCGATCGTGGGCAGCTCGTCGAGGCTCAGCCCCATCCGCACCAACCCTCGCGGCTTGATCTCCAATGTGTTCCGGGCGTCGTCGCTGAGCCGGCTCATCCAGAACAGCACGAACAGGTGCGAGAACCCATCGATACCGGTGAGGCCGTCCTGCAGTTCCGGCTCGATGTCGATGACCGACGTGAGCGAGTGCCACTGCTCCTTGAGGACGCCGTCGGGGTGGTCATGGCGCACCCATCCGATCGGGCGCAGGGTCAGGGTCACCGCGACCCGTCGCACGCGCTTGAGCTGCATCTGGATGGAAGCACCATCTCGAGATGCAGCATACCGCGGACAAGCTCGTCAGACGTATCAAATCTTGACACTAGGTCTGGGTCTGGGGTCGGCTGGTGTGGGCGGTGGGGCCGAGGCGGAGTTTCTCTTGTACCATCGATCGGCCGCCCGGCTGACGGTCGAGGATCTGGATATTTGATGGACGCCCCTGCGGTCGAGGTCTCCGACCTCGTCAAGCGCTACCCCAAGGCGAAAGTTGACGCAGTCGCCGGGATCTCCTTCGCCGCCGGCCGCGGCGAAGTGTTCGGCCTGCTCGGCCCCAACGGTGCGGGCAAGACGACGACGATCGGCGTCCTGACCACCCGGGTGCGGGCCACCGCCGGCGAGGCCCGGGTCGCCGGGGTCGACGTGCTCGCCCACCCGGTCGGCGCCCGTCGGGTGCTCGGCGTGGTACCGCAGCGGAATAACCTGGACCGCTCGCTGTCGGTCCGCCAGAACCTGCTGTTCCACGCCGCCTACCACGGGGTGCCCCGCTCGGTGCGGCGCAAGCGGGCGCAGGAACTGCTCGGCCAGTTCGGCCTCGGCGAGCGGGCCGACCAGAAGCCCGGCATGTTCTCCGGCGGCCAGACCCAGCGGATGATGATCGCCCGGGCGCTGATGCATGCCCCGGCGGTGCTGTTCCTCGACGAGCCGTCGACCGGCCTGGACCCGGCCGCCCGGTTGTTCGTGTGGGACCGGGTTCGGGAGATGCAGGCCGCCGGGACGACGATCATTCTCACCACCCACGACATGGACGAGGCGGCGGCGCTGGCCGACCGTATCGGCATCATGGACCGGGGCAAGCTGCTGGCGCTGGACACCCCGGAGGCGCTGGTCCGGGCGCTGCCCGGCAACCGGACGCTCGACCTCTCGGTCAGCCTCGGGGCCGCCCAGGGCAGCGAGGTCCTCGCCCGGCTGGCTGCCCTCCCGTCGGTGGAGCGGGTCGACCCAATGCCCGGCGGTGCGCCTCCCGACGGGGCGGGCCCGGCGGGTGGCCTGGCGGGTGGCCCGGCCCTCGACGGCCACGCCGGGAAGTACCGGCTCTACATCGCCGGGGAGGCGGACGCCCTGGTGGCGCCGGTCGTCGGCGAATTGCATGCCCTGGGCGCCAACCTCGACGGTCTCAACCTCGGCGAGCCGACGCTCGAGGATGTGTTCATCCACCTGACCGGGAGGGCGCTGCGATGAGTGCCGTGACCGAGGAAGCGGCCCAGCCCCCGGCGGCCGGACCCCCACCGGCGTCGGAGATCGGCCCGATCGGGGCGTTCTTCGCGGTACTGGGCCGGGACAGTTTCGTCACCGGGCGCGAGCTGCCGATCTTCCTGGCCCAGGTCGTCCTGCAGCCGCTGTTCCTGCTGTTCGTCTTCGGCAAGATCCTGACCGACCTGGGCTACGCCCAGCACGGCTACGCCCAGGTGCTGTTCCCGGGGCTGGTCGCGCTCGCCGCCGTGCTGACCGGGCTGCAGAGCACCGCCCTGCCGCTGGTGCTGGAGTTCTCGTTCACCAACGAGATCGAGGACCGGCTGCTGGCGCCACTGCCGCTCGGCCTGGTGGCCATCGAGAAGATCGTCTTCGCCTCGATCCGGGCGCTGATCGCCTCGGGGGTGATGTTCCCGGTCGGGGTCTGGATCCTGGGCGGCATCCCGTGGCACAACTCGACCGCGGTGACCGCCGTGGCGGTCCTGATCCTCGGGTGCCTGGTCGGATCGGCCCTCGGCCTGATGCTCGGGACGCTGGTGCCGCCCAACCGGATCAACATCATGTTCGCCCTGATCCTCACCCCGCTGCTGTTCACCGGGGCGAGCCAGTACCCGTGGCCGTCGCTGGTCCACCTGCGCTGGTTCCAGGTTGTGACCGCGCTCAATCCGCTGACCTACGTGAGCGAGGGGCTCCGGGGGGCGATGACCCCCCAGGTCGCCCACATCCAGCCCTGGATCTGCCTGGTGGTGCTGGCCGGGTCGACGATCGTCCTCAGCGGGATCGGGATGTGGGGCTTCTTCCGGCGGGCCCTGCTCTGAGCGGCAGAAGGCTACGCCGCCAGCAGCAGCATCATCAGGCCGGGGACGTCGACCGGGTACGAGTAGTAGTAGCCCTGGGCCAACTCGCAGTTGGCGCCGCGCAACCGCTCAGCCTGGGCGGCGGTTTCGACGCCTTCGGCGATCGTGGTGAGGCCCAGGCTGTGGCCGAGGCTGATGATCGTGTCGGCCAGCAGCTCCATCTCCGAGTTGTCGCCGAGGGCGGCCACGAAGGCCTTGTCGATCTTGATCACGTCGATCGGGAGCTCGTGCAGGTAGCGCAACGACGAGTAGCCGGTCCCGAAGTCGTCGACCGCCAGCCGCACGCCGAGCTTCTTCAGCTCGGCCAGCCGGCCGGTGATGGCCTCAATATTGCGCATCATCGCTGTCTCGGTGATCTCCAGGACCAGCCGCCACGGGTCGAGCCCGGATTCCCTGAGCGCCTCCTGGACCGCGTCGGCGAACCGCGGGTCCTCGACCTGCCGCCCGGAGACGTTGACGCTGATGTGGCCCTTGCCCGGCGCCGCCCAGTTCGGCGGCAGCCCCTGGGCCTGCACGCACGACTCCCGGAGGACCCAGGCCCCCAGCTCGAACATCTGGTTGGAGTCCTCGGCGACGGCGAGGAAGTTGGCCGGGACGAGCAGGCCGCGGCGCGGGTGCCGCCAGCGCAGCAGTGCCTCCAGGCCGACCAGGCTGCCGGTGGTGAGCTCGACAATCGGCTGGTAGTGGAGCACGAACTCATCCCGCTCCAGGGCGCCGGCGAGCTCCGCCTTGAGCGTCGAACGCTCGACCGCGGCCGAGCGCATCTGCTGCTCGAAGACCCGGTAGTGGCCCCGGTCCCGGTGCTTGGCCTCGTACATCGCCAGGTCGGCGCGGGCGAGCAGGTCGGAGACGCTCTGCCCCGGGGTGGCCCGGGCGATGCCGGCGCTGGCCTCGACCCGCACCTCGTGGTTGGCGAAGATCAGCGGCGTTCCGATCTGGGCGATCAGCCGGCCCGCCAGTGCCTCCGGCTCCCCCGGGGCGGCGTGGGCGAGCAGGACGGCGAACTCGTCGCCGCCGAACCGGGCGACGGTGTCCCCGGCACCGACCGAGCTGCGCAGCCGCTTGCCGACGGCGGCGAGGACGGCATCCCCGGCCCGGTGCCCGAGCAGGTCGTTGACCGCCTTGAAGTCGTCGAGGTCGGCGTAGATCACCGCTGGCCCGGTCGCAGAGCCGTCCGCCCGGACCCCGTCGAGGATTTCCGCCAGCCGCTCGGTGAACAGGACCCGGTTGGGCAGCCCGGTCAGGGCGTCATGGGTCTCCTGCCAGCGCAGCTCGGTCAGGTCCCGGATATTCAGGACGATGCCGCGCACCACCGGGTCGGAGAGCTGGTTGGTGAAGGTGATCTCGGCCGGCCGCCAGCTCCCGTCGGCGTGGCGGAGCCGGGTCTCCATGCTGCTGACGGTCTGCCCGTCGACGAGCTGGGTCAGCCGGGCCCCGATGCCCTCGGCGTCGTCGGGGTGGATCCAGGCGGTGACCGGCGTGTGCAGCAGCCCGTGGCCCGGGTAGGCGAAGATCCGGGCGAGCGACGGGCTCTGGTACTCGATGACGCCGCTGCCATCGACGACGGTGATCACGTCGCTGGCGTGCTCGACCAGCGAGCGGAACCGCGCCTCGGTACCGGCCAGGTGCTCCAGGGCGGCACCGGTCAGCGTGGCGATGAACGACGCCAGTTGCTCCTCGTCGGGGCCGAACAGCCCCTCGACGTAGCGGTTGGTCAGGTACAGGCACTGGACGATGCGGCCCTCGACCTTGACCGGCGCCGCCAGGGCAGAGCGGATCCCGGCCAGCTCCAGGCTCTCCCGCGCCGAGCCCCCCATCCGGTCGGTCACCGGCCGGGCGAGGGCGACTGCCTGGCGCACCAGGGTCCGGCTGTAGTCCGGCTCGGGGCATGGGGAGCCGACGATCCCGGTGACCTCGCCGGCGTCGTTGACCTCCAGGAAGCAGAACGACTCGCCGCGCAGCAGCCGCGAGGCGGCGTCGCGGACCGCGTCGTGCAGTGCCGGCAGCGAGGCGGCGGCGGCGATGGTGCGTGCCGACTCGAGGAGCCCGGCGAAGCGGTCCACCAGCGACAGGGTCGCCTGCGGGGCGTCGGGCTCGATCCAGCCCGGGGTCGGGACCGGTACCGTTTCGGCGTTGGCTGTGTGCGCTGCCACGGCGTCTGCGGAAGCCTCCTCCCAGCCGGCCGCCGTCCCCATCCGCCCCCGGGCCGCCAGGCTGAGCGTGTGCTCGTAGGTCGCCCCCTGGCGTTGTGCCACGGCCAGGCTCTTGTCGATCAGCCGCCGCGCCCTGCCGTCGTGGGCCAGCATCATCTCGGCGAGTGCCAGCTCGCGGAGGGCATGGGGCAGGTTGTTACGGTAGTGCCGGGCGAGCCGCAGGCCGCGGCGGGCGGCCCGG
>DAIQBQ010000244.1:0-5042 GCA_036781065.1 Actinomycetota bacterium | reverse complement strand
AGGACCGAAGCCACCGCTGCCTCGTCGAGCCCCGCCTCCACCGCCATCCGGTGCAGTTCGGCGGGATCGCCGATGGCCACGCCCTCGGTGAAGTAGCCCCGGAAGAACCGCTCGTGAACGGCCGGCCCGAGCCCGGACGCAGCCGCCAGGTGCAGCAACCGGTGGGCGTCGAACGTGTTGCCCCGCAGGGCCCGGTCGAGGTGGTACTCGAGCCCGTCGGCGGCGGCCAGTTGGGTGAGGTCGGCCTGGGAGCGGGCGGCCTGTTCCGCCGTCATCCCGTACTTCCTGGCCAGCAACGCTGCGGTCGGCTCGCCGTTCAGCCGGGGCGCTCCGGGGTCAAGCTGGAACGAACGGAACTCGACCTGGACCGCGTCCCGGTGGGCAAACGAGTCGAGGGCTTTCTCGAACCGGCGCTTGCCCAGGTAGCACCACGGGCACACGACGTCCGACCAGATCTCGACCTTCATCGCCTGCTCAGCCGGGGCCGGAGGCCCGGTGCCAACCTCGCCCGCAACGCGACTCATCACACAGCCTCCCTCTACGAGCCCGGGTCAGAAGCCGGGATCGGCCATCAACCCGTCCATGCGGTGCAGGAGCAGGAAGATCGCCGCCCACACCGTCCGGGAGAACGGCACCAAAACGAACGGCACGATGCCGTTTAGGACGATCGTGAACACGGTCAGCCCGGTCCAGGGCACCTTCGGCCAGGTGATCACCAGCCCCAAGAAGGCGCTCACGAAGAACACCGTCATCGTCACGCCGAGGTTGACGATCACCCAGCCGACCGCCGCGTCGCCATCGGGGTTGAAGTTCACCCCGCACCGGGGGCAGGGCGGCGGCACCTTGAAGTAGCCGTGCAGGATGCCCTTCTGGCCGCACCGGGGGCAGCGCAGGAAGATCGACCGCAGGATCATCTTCTCGGGGCTCGGCGGCCGCTCGTCGCGCCAGTCCCGCACGGGGGGACCCGACGGGGCCACGGCACTGGGCTCCAGCTCAGGAAGATCGTCGTCGTCCATAGCCACAACCCAATCGTAAGCCCCGCTGTCAGCTCCCCCAAGATGGGGATGCCACCGGTTCGCAAAGGAGGGCGTTCCTAGTGTAATTTGCTTAGTGACAGGTGTTCGTCGGCCAGGCTCATGGGAGGTGCGGGTTGGCAGCGCAGAACATTCTCACGGTGATGGTGTTCGTGGTCGCCATCGGGTTCGGCATTTTCGGTTACGCCCAGTTCCGGCGCCACTAGTTTCAAGCTCCTGACCCGCAACCGTCGCCCGGGCCGCTCCCGGGCGACGTGGGGCGCGCATAAAACCGCGCAAAAGCCCGCGCACAACCCCGGCGCAGAGCCCGGCGAGAACGCTTAGCGCAGGCGCAACACCGCTACCCCGTGTTCCCCAGGCCGGCGGCCACGCCGTTCAGGCTGAGCAGCAGGGCTCGCCGCAGCAACGGCTCCGGCTCCTCACCCGATCGCAGGCCCGCCCGCAGCCGCTGCAGCAACCCGATCTGCAGATAGCAGATCGGGTCCAGGTGGGGCCGCCGGAGGGCGATCGCCCGCTGCAGGTCCGGCTGGCGGTCCAGCAACTGCTGCTGCCCGGTCAGCCGGAGCAGCTCCCGCACCGTCAGCTCGTGCTCGGCCTTGACCATGTCGAACAGCGGGCGGCGGGCAGGGTCGACCAGGGTCTTCACGGCGTAGGCGGCAATCTCCATGTCGACCTTGGCCAGCGTCATCTCGACCTTGGCCACGAACGACTTGAAGAAATGCCAGCGGCGCACCATGTCGGTGAGGGCGTCGCCCCACCCCCGCCGCCGGGCGGCGGCCAGGCCGGTACCGAGCCCGAACCACCCCGGGATGATCTGCCGGGACTGGTTCCAGGCGAACACCCAGGGGATCGCCCGCAGCGAGTCCATCCCGGCGTCGCGACCGGGGCGGGACGCCGGGCGGGAGCCGATGTTCAGCCCGATCAGCTCCTCCGCCGGCGACGCCGAGCGGAAGTACTCCATCAGCCCGGGGCTCTCGACGAAGCGCCTGTAGGCACCGTAGGCGGCGGCGGAGACCTCCTCCATCACGGCGTCCCAGTGCGACAGCACCGCGGCGGGGACCCGGGACTCCCGATGCAGCAGCGACGCCTCGAGCACCGCCGACATCGCCAGCTCCAGGTTGAACCGGGCCAGTCTCGGGAGGCCGTACTTGGCGGCGATCACCTCGCCCTGCTCGGTGAACTTGATCTGGCCCTCGAGGGTGCCGAACGGCTGGGCCAGGATCGACTCGTGCATCGGCCCGCCGCCCCGGCCGACGGTCCCGCCCCGGCCGTGGAACAGCCGGAGCACCGCCCCGTGGCGCTGGACGACGTCGCGCAGTTGCCGCTCAGCGCAGTGGATCGCCCACTGCGAGGTCGTGATCCCGGCCTCCTTGTTGGAGTCGGAGTAGCCGAGCATGACCTCCTGCACGTCGCCCCGGCGGGCCAGGACCTGGCGGTACGACGGGTCGCCCAGCAACTCCTCCATGATCGGCCCGGCGTGGCGCAGCTCGTCGATGAACTCGAACAGCGGTACGAAGCCGATGCGGGCGACGCCGGCGTGGACGTCGACCAGACCGGCCTCCCGGGCGAGTACGACGGCGGCGAGGATGTCATCCGGCCCCTTGGCCATCGAGACGATGAAACTCTCGACGACACCGTCGCCAAAGCGGTCCTGCGCGGTGCGGATGGCCTGGAAAGCCCCCATCGTCCGGGCGTCGTCCCCTTCCAGCACCAGCGTCGGGCCCACCAGCGGGCGCCGGCTGAACAGCTCGTTGCTCAGGTAGCTGGTCCGGCTCGCCCGGTCGAGGCTGGCGTAGGGCACCGGCACCGCCCCGACCCGGTCGACCAGCGTCCCCACCAGCGCGTGCACCAGCGAAGAGTGTTCGCGCACGTCCATCGTGGCCATACCGAAGCCGAGCGTGGCGACCGTGCGGATCGCCCGGTGCAGCGGGCCGCCGGCGATCAGCCCGCCCCGCCGGTGCTCGAGCGACGCCTCCATCATCCGCAGGTCGGCCAGCAGCTCGTCCGAGCTGGCGTAGTCGAGCCCGCCGCCGTCTCCGGCCGCCCGCCCGTCGGCGACGCGGGCCGCCGTGTTCCGCAGCCGCTGCCGGATGTAACAGCACTTGAACCGGTACGGCTCCTCGGCGTGCAGCCGCACGTAGCGGGCGTAGACGTCCGGGAACACCGCCGCCTCTGCCACCAGGTTGGCCAGCAGCTCGGGCGACGCCCCGGCCACCCGGATCGAGCTGCTCATGTTCCGGTACAGCTCCTCGACGATCCGGAGCAGCGCCTGGATCCCCCGCTGGTGCTGGGCCTCCAGCACGGTCAGCGTGACCGCCGCCGTGATGTTGGGATTGCCGTCGCGGTCGCCGCCGACCCAGGTCCCGAAACGCAGCGGGCGGGCGCGCTCGCCCAGCTGGACGCCCAGGCGGGCCAGCTCCCGGTCCAGATCCTCAAGCAGATCGGGGACGACCCCGGCGAACAGCTCGTCCAAGTAGAAGAGCACGGAGGACGCCTCGTCCAGCGGCTCGGGCCGGTCGAGGCGGAGCTCGTCGGTCTGCCACATGGCGTCGATGACCTCGGCGATCCGCCGGTCGGCCCGGGCGACCTCGGCGTCGTCGTCGGCGGTCGACCGGCTCACCAGCAGGTCGGCGACCTGGCGAAGCTTGGTGAGGAACGAACGGCGGGCGGCTTCGGTCGGGTGTGCGGTGAACACCGGGCGGAGCTCGAGGTTGGCGACCTGCTCCTCGACCAGCTGGCGGGACGGCCGGGCGTCGAGGATCCGGTCGACGGTCTGCGGCAGCCGGCCCCACCGGCTCAGCCGCTGCTCGCTGATGCCCTCCTCCTCATGGACCTGCTGAGCCAGCGTGGCCAGCCGGGAGAAGGTGGAGAACGCCCGTACCAGCCGGATCGTCGTGGGCAGGTCGGCACCGGCCAGGACGGCCCGCAGTTCGCCGGTCGCCTGGTCGGCCGGCGAGGCCGACCGCTCGGTCAGCGAGCGCACCCGGCGGGTCAGCGCCAGCAAGTCGGTGCCCTCCTGGCGGACCAGCGACTCCTCCAGCAGCTCGCCGAGGCGCCGGATGTCCGCCCGCAGCGCTGCCTGGGGACCGTGGACGGCGTGGCCGGGGCGCGCCCCGCCGTCGTCCAACTCCTCCAGCCGGGCCGGGCCACGGCGCGAGGCGGTCATCGGCTCATCTTGGCGCGTCGGTGGCCGCCCCGTCCCCACCCTCCGGTCGAATGGCCATCCACCGCCCGTTGCTCCGGACGACATGGACGTCCACGCCGAAGCCGCGGCGGACGATGGCGTCGGCGAGCATTTCCTCGACCGGGCCCTGCGCCACAGTGGCCCCGGCGGCGATCAGCAGGGCATGGCTGGTGACCACCGGCAGATCCTCGAGGTGGTGTGCCACGACGACGCTCGCCAACCCGGCCTCCGCGGCGGCCAGCGCCGAGAGCGCGCCGAGCAGGTCCTCCCGGCCGGCCATGTCGAGCCCGGCGGTCGGCTCGTCGAGCAGCAGCAGCCGGGGCGCCGGCATCAGCGCCCGGGCGATCAGCGCCCGCCCCCGCTCGCCGTCGGAGCAGGTGGCGAACAGCCGCCCGGCCAGCTTCCCGACCCCCATCAGCTCCATCAGGGACCCGGCCCGGTCCCGTTCCGCCGGCCCGTACTGTTCCGCCAGCGGCCAGATCGTGCCGCTGGCCCCGGTCAGCACGACCTCCTCGATGCTGAGGTCTGCCGGCCGTTGCTGGCCGTTCGCGACGAATCCGATGACCGGCCACAGGGTGCGGACGTCGACCGAGCCGAGCTGGCGCCCGAGAACCTCGACCGTGCCCGAGCTCGGGTGGCGCAGCCCGGCGGCAAGCCGGAGCAGGGTCGACTTGCCGGCCCCGTTGGGCCCGAGCAGCGCCCAGTGCTGGCCAGCGGCCACCTCCCAGTCGATGCGGTCGAGCAGCACCGCCCCGCCCGGCACCCAGACGGTGGCGCCGCGCAGACGGAGAAGGACCTCGGGGCCCGGATCGGTCATCCGCGGA
>DAIQBQ010000243.1:0-5055 GCA_036781065.1 Actinomycetota bacterium | reverse complement strand
AGTCGTCGATGTAGTTGCCCTTGCCACGGATGAACCGGGCATCCTCGACGCGCTTGCGCTTCGCGCCGAGACCACCGATCTGAATCTCGTCTAACGCCATGTTCGCCTCCGTGTGGGATCAGCGCGTCCGACCCCCAGGCGCGCGCTCTCCTCGGTTGTTCGTGCAGCGGCCATGGCTCCTGCGTGCCAGCGTTCTATTGCCGACAACGGCTAATTTTATGCCGGGGGCCGACCTAAGGCAAGCAGTTACTAGTTTTAGAGACAGATGACCTGGCTAGGGCGGTGGCGCGGGGCGGTTCAAGCTCCCCCGGCGATGCGGCCGCCCTGCTGGTGCTCTCGATGGACGGCACAAGAACACTTACGGCCACCGCAGCTCATTTCCTCGTGTTCGGCCTCGGCGCGTTCGCCGTGCCGGTCACCGCATCCTGGGCGGTGTACATCGCCGCCACCCCGAGGACGTTGGCGACGTACGTGGTGTCGTGGTTGTAGGCGAAAATCGCTCCCGGCAGGTCCACCCCGTTCCGGGCGCCGTTGGCGCACAGGTCCCGGGCGGCGGCGTAGACGGCGTCGGTCGGGTCCCACGGGGTCGGGGGGCTGGCACCGCCGACCGGAATCGGGAGGGCGTACTCCGGGAAGGTCGACGGCTCGAACTGCATCGGCCCGACCGCCCCGGCGATCGACGGGCCGTCGTTGGAGCCGTGCCCCGATTCGACGTCGCCGATGGCCATCAGGATCTCCGGCGGCAGCCCCGGGCAGGTCGCCGCCGCCGTGGTGTACAGGCCGCGGAACGTCGCCGACATCGGGGCCAGCGACTGCACGTTCGAAGCCGAGTCGTCGATGACCGTGAACACCGCCAGCCCGAGCAGGACTGTGAACCCCAGGATGCCGGCGACGATTTTCACGAGGCTTTGCCGAGCAGCCCGGGGACCCCCGAGACGCACAGCGGGTGCTCGAGCTGCGAGGTGACCACCCGGATGGCGGCACGCTCACCGGCGACCAGCAGCAACCCGTGCCCCTGGGGGGCGGCGACCAGGAACTGGCGCTCACCCTCGGACAGCCCGAACGCCGCCCCGACCCCCTCGACCGCGTGCGGGGTCTGGCGCAGCAACAGGTGGATCGAGGAGTTGTTGATGATCGACTCGCCGAGCGTCGTCGACAGCACGTCGGACAGATCCTGGGTGATGATCGTCAGCCCGCAGGTCCGCTTGCGTGAGCGCTTGATCAGCGCCCACAGCAGGTGGGCGGCGTCGGGGTTTTCCCGCAGCATCAGGTAGGCCTCGTCGACCACCACCTGGCGCCGGCGCAGCTCGCCCTTGTCGACCCGCTGCCACACCGCCTCCAGCGCCTGGCCGACGGCGAGGTGCAGCTGCTTCTCATCGATCTGCCCAAGGGCGTAGCAGATGATCCGGGAGTTCTCCGACGGGGCGATCGACGGGTCCCGGATCACCTCGCCGTCGAGGGCGTGGGTCAGGGCGACGTACTCGTCGTCGGGGTCGACGATCAGCACCTCGTCGCCCTGCAGCGCCGACCGTCCGGTCAGCGCCTTGGCGGTGTACGACTTGCCGGCCCCGGACGACGCCAGGATCAGCATGTTGTGGTTGGGCAGGCAGAACCGGTCGACGAACACCGGCGAGCCTCCGGAGTCGGAGCGGACCCGGGAGACCCCCCGGCCGAACAGGATCCCGGAGGCGTGACCGGCCATCTCGCCGGTGGCGAAGGGGAGGCAGTCGGCGGCCGCCGCGGTGTCGAAGGTGCGCCGCATCCGGATCAGGTCCTGGCCGAGCGGCAGCGTGGTCAGCCACCCCTGCAGCGCCCGGTACGAGGTGGGCCGGGCGTCGAGCAGCAGCGACGAGCAGGCGACCTTCACCTTGTATGCCTCGGCATCCAGCTCCTCGAGCGTCGACGCCCGGAGCGTGATGTACAGCCCGACCCGGAGCAGCCGGCTCTCCCCCTTGGCGATCGACCGGGCGATGTCGGTGGCGTCGCCGGCGGCGACCTCGGTCATCGGGTCGGCGACCCCTACCTTCTGCAACGACGAAGAGAACCGGGCCCGTTGCTTCTGCAGGTGCCGTGCCGCGATGTCGTTGGACACCGGCTCGACGTACAGGGCGATGTCCGCCGCTCCCCGCCACGAGAGCAGGGGCTGCAGCCAGCCGGGGGAGACCTCCCGGGGCCACCCGACGATCACCAGCGTCCGGTAGTAGGTGTCCCCGGCTTTGATCGACCGGGGGCCCACCTCGATCGACTCCGGGGCCGGGAAGCCGTCGACCGCCGGCTCGACGCCACGGCGGATCCGGGTACGCGTGATCAGGCTACGAAAGGGCGGCATTGGTTTCTCCTTCAGACATCACGGTCTCACCAGGCCCAGCCTGGGAAGGATCGGGGACTGGCTGTCCGGTCGCCCGGGCGAGGAGGGCCACCGCTTCGGGGCCATCCAGCTCCCGGGCCGCCAGCCCCATCGGCAGCAGCAGCGTGAGCACTTCCTCGCACCGGGCGTCGAGGGCGTGCGGATCCCGGCCCTTCACCACCAGGTACACCTGCCGGCGCAGCCCTCCGGACATCGACCGGAGGAAGTTGGCATGGTCTGCGGCGTAGGTACCGAGGCCGCCGTGGTCCACCTCCCGGGCGGTGTTCTCCACCGCCTCCGCCCGGGCCTCGAGGTCGATCGGTTCCGCCCGCACCAGCACGCACAGCGATTCGTCCAGCCCGTTGAGCAGCCGGCCGAAACCGCCGGTCAGGGCGGCGGTCTCCCTCGACGAGCGCAGCTGGAGGTCGAGCGAGGACACTGCCAGCACCCGGACCCAGCCGTCGTCGCCGAGGTCGAGATCCCTTCCCGAGAAGCCCCGCCATGGCTCGACGAAACGGGCGGGCACCCCGCCCTTGCGCCCGAGCCGGAGCCGCTTCGGTGGGTCAACCGGCTCCTCGGGCATCCAGGCCAGCTGCTTGGGCCGGCGCAGGTAGCTGAGCAGGGCTTTGCCCAGGGCCTCCGGGGTCAGTCCGTCCTGGTGGACGAGCGTTACCGAGATGGCCATGCCGAACCCGACCGCCTCGAAGGCCAGCAGCACCGGAAGCGGCACACGACCCGCTCCCAGCCAGCCCAGCAGCGCCAGCACGACGAACGCCGGCGCCAGCAAGGCGAGTTGGCGGGCAGTCAGGCCGAACAGGAACTCGTCGGGCCGGTCGAGGTCGCCGGGGATACGGGTCATGACAGCACCCCCACCGCATGCCGGCCGAGCCGGAAGGCGGAGGCGAGGTGCTGGTGGCTCTCGCCGAGCGCCCGCTTGAGCATCCACAACGGGCTGATGGCCATCAGCAGGATGATCACGATCAGCATCACCGAGTCGACCAGGTTGGACCCGGCGACGCTGGAGAACGTCGATGCGAACGGAGAGCCGGAGGCGGCGATCCACACGCCGAGGACCATCAGCAACGCTTGCACCACCGGGGCGATCAGGCAGGCGGCCATTGCCCGGTACCACATCCGGGCGATCCCGTCGGAGGCGGGTAGCACACCGAACACGATCATCAGGGGTCCGGCGACGGCCAGGGTGAGCACAATCACCAGCCGCAGCAGATTGGCGACGAGCAGGAGGAGCACCACGATGAGCAGGAGCGCCAGGATCACGGCCGTGCGCTCAGTGCTGATCATGTTGGAGACCGCCGGGGACAGCGTCGCGTTGCCAAAACTGAGGAACCCTTTTACCAGGTCATTGGACCACCCGATTGCCAGCCCCGTGATGATCAAGGACAAGTTCGCAGCCACGCCGGCGACGATCACCCGGGGGGCCAGCGCTTTGGCTTCAAGGTAGCTCCAGTCCCCGGCGATCACCATGACTGCCCCGACCACGATCAGCAGCAGGAGCAGGGCGTCGGCGACCATGAGGAGGATCTTCCAGAGCTGCTGGACCCGCGCCTCGCTGTCGAGCGACGGGGTGAGGAACGACGCCTCCGAGGCGTCCATGGCCGTCTTCAATGTCTTCTGGGTGCCGGCCTTGAATGGGTTGGCGAAGGCGTTCTCAAAGAACCAGTCGAAGGGGTTGGGCACCGACAGCTCGGGCGCGGACCTGCCAGGGCCGGCGGCGCCGGCGGCGCTGGCGGGGCGGGGCGGGGCGTTGGTCTTCGCCGCTGCTTTCGCTGCTCCCGGGTGAAGCAAACCGACGCCAAGAAGTGCCACCATGCCGATCAGCACGACGGCAAGGTAACGGTGGAGTCGCATCGGGCCCCCCTAGCTGCCGACGATGGTTTTGACCAACGCCACCAGCACGGGAGCGAGCAGGGCTACGGCGAGGCCCAGCAAGGCGTTGCGCACCGTGTGCTTGGCGTGGCGGATCTGCTCCTGGTCGCCCTGGGCCAGCACGTAGCGGATCCCGCCGACGGTCAGCATGACCAGCGCCAGGGAGCCGATCCCCAGGAGGAGAAGCTTCTGGATGTTGTCTAAAACGTTGATGATTGGTTGCATCTCGTTGGGTCCCTCCCTTTAGTCCCCCCTCATGCCGGGCAGGCAGAAGCCGGGCGTTCGCCTCCTCGAGCCACCCGAATTTACATGCAGTAGACCCTTATACCTATCTAAACGAGCTGACCACAACAAGATCTCGACCGGTCGTTCACAAAAAATTCGTTCTGAGTTCACATTTCCAAGGCACCCTTGGGGTGAGGGAGAAGGACTGCGATGTTTTGTGAGTTAAAGGAGATTATAATTATTCGTTTTTACTCACAAAACGCTGGGTACAAATGTCCTGGGGCCGCGACCTTATCAGGTGGGCAAGTGGCCGGCGAGCCGTAGTGGCAACCTGCGGTCCGAAGGAGTGCTCAGTTGCTTGTTCTTTGCCGCGACGGGGCCTATATCACCGCTCACGCTGCAAGGAACGTGTCGGTGATCGATGTCGTGCCAGGGGTTAGATTCCTGGCAGTGCGGCGACGAGCCGGACCAGCTCGCGAGGGTCGAACGGCTTCGTGAGGTAGCGGTCGCAACCGAGCTCGGCCAGCTCGTTGATGGTCGGCGCCCCGGCATGTGCCGAGACCACCACCACCGGCAGTCCCTTGAGCGCCGGGTGC